>JAJRQT010000001.1 GCA_024280115.1 Bacteroidota bacterium
AACAATTGACACTTTCTTCTTGGCTTAAAAAAGATTTTCTACCCCAAATTGACAATACAGCCTGTCAGGCTCCTTGGCGTAAAAAGACACATTATCAGTTAGTTAATGAAATATTAAAGCCCTAAGGTTAACGACTATGGTTAAAAGACCAACAAAGGAACGTAAAATATGGTGTGCATAGGTTAGAAGATCATTTCAATATGCAGGCTAATAAAGAAACCTCACGTTCAGGAAAATGAGTATTAGTTTGAGTCCGTCAATAAAGTCCCTGTTTTTATAAAATAAAAATTGAGCCCACTCCGAAAAGTCAGAATTCGTTGATTTTCAACTATTCTACCCCTAACCCCTAAAGCCTTCCTGTTCGGTAGGCAGGGGGAATTCGTTGAAAATCAACAAATATGATTAGTTTCCTTCAGGGGATTAAGGGGTGTTATACTTTTTGGAGTTGCAAAATTAGTTAGAGCAGGCATGATTCTCGTCAGCATTGGACTTACTGGCAATTATAAACGCTCGTGTTTAATCATTTTTATAAAAATGTCCGGTGAAAAAACGGATATTTTAGATCTTTTATAATCTTTTGTGTTTCTAGTTATAATCGATTTAATACTATTTTCGTTAACAGCAACAGAATGCTGGATTGCATCTTCAAAATCTTTAAAGCTGCTTTTCAAAGCATTTAATATATCAACCTTAGTTACTCCCAGTACTTCGATTATATCGAGCAATTCACTAATAACTTCTCTTGCCTTCACATCACCTATTACTTTTTTAATGATATAGTGAACATTGTTGACACATAAAGACGAAGTACAAATATCAAATATCCCGATTTCACACAACTCGAATATTTTCGATGATGAAACAGCATGAGGCTGTCTATCAATTAAAAAATCAATTATAACATCTGTATCAACGAAAATCCTAAAGCCCATATTTCTTGATTCGTTGCTCCTCAAGAACCTTTTTATAGTCAAAATCAGATTTCACTTTCATTATTCCTCTTAGTTTTTTGACACGGGGGGATAATTCTTCTGTTTTTTCTTCAAGCTTTACTTCCGTTAAATATTTGAAATAATTTTCAACCATTTCGGATAAACTTCTATTTTTTTCAGAAGCATATTTTTTAGCCTGATCTATTATTTCCTTATTAAGAGTTAGGGTTAGCTTAGTATTCATGCACGTATTGATTTAATACATTATTACACGTGCAATATAACAAAAAGTTTTAAATTCGAGCAGCACTTTCAATCCACCCTTAGAGTACAATTGCAGGGTTAACGTCGTTGGCAGAAGGAACAGCCTGACCCTGCTGGGTGTAGAATCCTTCTACTCCTTCCTATTATTAAAAAATGAAGAATGACAGGATTTGTAATACGGCAAAGAGCAAAGGGGTGAGAAACAGGAATATACCTCTACCTCTTCGCCAAGTATAGAAAGCATGGAAATTCGGAGATTAAAAGCTCCATTTAAGCCTGGTGTAGAGCACCTTTGATAGGGATTTAAAATCGCCATTCAGATTTTCGCCATAATAGGTTTGTCCTGTAAAACTCAGATCGAGGTTACTGAGTATAGATAACGTTATGGTTGGGTTGATGAATAATGCATTATTTCCCGGAAAAGCCATTACCGCAAGAGATCCTGTAATTAAAGGATGAAATTGGTAAGTACCCAATAAGAATCCAGAGTGCATATAAGGGGAAAGGTTTCTTGCTGTGAGCTCGCCAAAATAGAAATCAATGAATCCTCCGGATCCCAGGTTAAGCGCTCCATCGCTATTGTATAGATAGGAGATATTGAAATAAAGGCTGTTTTTAAAAGAGTAATCATAGGATATGGTCCCTACAAAGGCATTGTTTTTTGTACTCCCTGCAACAGGAATAAAATAGGTGAACTCTCCTTTGAAACCAGCTCGTTTAATATTCCCTGCCCAGGCGCCTCCTATTGTCACATCTTTTTTAGCGAATCCCCCAATCACCTGAAAGTCATAATTCCACTTGTTGGTTGCCCATTTTGCTGCACCTACCCAGCTACCCAAACTGTCGGCAAGGTTAGCCGCCACTTCAAAGCTGCTTGCAAATCCTGTATATCTCTGAATCCGCAATGCATCGGAACCAGGGCGTTCTTCGTAATCAAAATCAACATAAGAATAGGCGTTGAACAAATCGTTGGGATTCCAGACCATACTCACTCCCCAGTTGATCCGCTGTCTTCCCAGGCGCACATTCCAATCATTGTTCTGATATTCCATATATACCCTGTCCACCATGGTATGCAGCACGTTATTTTCATTGCTGAATACCGTCCATGACAGGTTAAAAAAATCTTCGGAAGCACCAATCTGATCTTCAAATCCGGGGATTATTTTCACATAATCACCGGTGTACCACTGAGTGCGCAGCTCAACGAATGCAGAAAACTTCTCATTGGGATACCATTTGAAATTCAAGCGGTTATGAATAAGATTTGTCCACAATGTCTTATCTGATGGGGAAAAGTCCGTGATGACCATATCCTTCAAATAACCATTCATCAGCAGCTTGGGCTCTTCATCCTGACTAAAAACAGGCATAAAAGACCACTGAAGAATAGTGAGTGCATATAAGAATATTTTTACAGTCTTTGACATTAATGGTTTTACTATTATTACTCTATTGGTAGTATCAAATTCCATTATCCAATTTCCCGCCTTTGTTGGTGTTGTCACCAACAAACTAAAAAGCCTTAATGAGCTTGTTGGTCAAAAGACGCAACAAGGGCGAAAGCTTCGGCTGGCAGGCATTCTATCATTAATTCTTTTCTCTTATTTCATCAGATATAACCTTACCATCTTCAAGCGTAATCACACGACGCGCTTTGTCAATGACACGTTGGTCGTGGGTTGAAAAAATGAATGTCTCCTTTTCCTCTCTGTTCATTACAGCCATCATATCGAGCAAATTTGAAGTTGATACCGAATCGAGATTTGCTGTAGGTTCGTCGGCGAGAATGAAATTAGGTTTCGAGGCCAAAGCTCTTGCCACTGCCACACGCTGTTGCTGACCGCCTGACAACTCTGAAGGACGTTGATTTGCTTTATCCGCAATACCCATTTGTTTCAGTAGATTCATGGACCGCGCAACTCTTTCCTTTTTAGCTACCTTTTGCAAAAGCATGATAAATTCCACGTTTTCAAGCGTAGTAAGTACGGGAATGAGATTATAAGCCTGAAACACAAATCCGATATTTTTTAGCCGGAAATCAATCAGGTCTCCGTCTTTCATATCAGTGATATCCGTGTTGGAAATTTCGACCCGGCCAGAAGTAGGATGGTCCAAGCCTCCAAGGATATTTAACAGGGTTGTTTTTCCGCAGCCTGATGGCCCGACAATTGCTGTGAATTCCCCTTCCTTGATTTCAAAGGAAACTCCATTTAGCGCGTTTACAGGTACTTTTGTTTCATTATAAATTTTCGTGATATTTTCTACCTTAATTACACCCATGATTATTTATATTTCAGTTTTTAAATGTTTTAAGTCTGAAGTCCGTAGTCGGAAGACTGAAGTCCGAACGAACAATAGATACTATTTTTTTTATTTCAACTTTCTGGTAGTCATTTTCATTCCCCCCACCCCCCTTTTCTAAGGGGGAGTTAGTCAATCGATAATATTTTCTTTTTCTTCAAGCTTCCAGCTTTTCATTCCTTATTCCTTATTTCTTGTTTCAGCTTTTACCTTTTACCTTTGGCTCAGTTACCTCAGAGTCCCTAAACAGGTGACTCTGAGGGGGGAGTGAATATTTGCATATTTCTTATTCCTTATTTTCCCTTTCCCTCTTAGCTTTTACCCTTTACCTTTACCTTTTTCTTGTCTCCTTAAATCTTATGCAGGGCCTCTACAGGATTAAGTTTAACCGCTTTCCATGCCGGATAAATAGCGCCGATTAATGCCGTAACCATTACCCCGATTGTCACTACGATATAGGCATTTGCTTCAAGATATGGGTAAAGAATTGACGAATAACCAAATGCTTCAAGCCCTTCGGAATATTCTGTCAGGTCCACTCCTACATGTTGATAATAATTTATTGTAAGCCATCCGACCAACAAACCAATTGGGGCTCCAACGATGGATAAATAAATGGTTTCTACAAGCACCATCATGAATACACGAAGTTTTGTCATTCCAATAGCCATCAACATACCCAATTCCCGCATACGTTCCAACACGGCCATAAGCATGGTATTGACTATACCGAATACAAGGGCAGTCATGATAATGACCAGTAATATATAAAGCATTTGACTGTACATTTCCTGCATAAAAGCAAGTTCCGGAGCAATTGTGCGCCAAGATTCCGCCAGGTCTTCCGGATACTTAGAATTGTATTTTATTGCCAATGCTTCCTCGTCGGCCTGAGCCTCCGTCACTATTGCTATCTCATGAATATGACTTCCATTTGCCAGAATTTTACTCAAATCATTTTGCCTTACAAATACATATTGTCCATTGATTTTAATCGACGAACTTTTTACAATTCCTACCACCCGAAAGGCTGCTGCAGTAATATCACCATTACCATCATTGAATGTCAGAACAACTTTAGAGCGCAGTTTAACCTTCAGATCTTTTGCAAGTTTTTCACCAATTACCACTGGATTTTTTTTAATCCCAACAAAATAGGTCCCTTCTGATATCAGAGAATCAAGTTGTGTAACGATAGCTTCATTTTGTACATCAATTCCACGGATCTGAACTCCGGATGCTTTTCGGGAGGAAGCCATCATTCCATTGACGATAATGCGTGTGGTAGCGCCTCTTACCAAAGGCCAACTACGAACATCTTCTGCTTTTATGTTCCCATCAGGAATATAAAATTTAATGTCATAATCTTTTTTAAATTCCGGATTATGGATTTGTAGGTTTGACACATCATGGTTAATGATGTCTGCCATATATCCTACCATAAATCCATTCATGAAGCCCGTTCCAAACAAAAGGGCCCATATACCCACTACGATGGCTCCCATTACCACCAGGCTGCGGCCCCTGCTTCTCCAAACGTTTTTCCAGGCTATTTTAAGTATCATAATATTTTAGTTATATAGTTAATTAATGCTACAATGGGATAACGATTTAATGCTACAATAATCCCTTAGCTCCTATTTTCATTTTTCAATAAATATTCCTTTTTTAGTCATATCTCGATTATTATTATCATTCAATCATTTTATCATTCTATCATTCTATCATTATAATTCTCTCATTGCTTGTACGGGACTTAACTTTGTGAGCACCAGTATAGGATAAAAGCTCAGTAAAAATCCAATTATAAAAATTGCCCATGCCTGCCATATAAAAAGTTGAGGGCTCATAGAAAACTTAAATACAGCCTCAATACCATAGTTGTCTGCCATTGCCTGAGCGCCCTTTGCCATCGGAGGAGGATTGTAATGGAAATAGGAAATCGCAAACAAACTCATCACAATTCCTGCCAACACGCCCATCAGAGACATCATGACAATTTCAATAAATACAGTAAATTGTAACCATCTTCTGTGCATGCCTATCGACAGCATGATACCAAATTCCCTCATTCTCTCAGCAGTCATCATCAGGAAGGTGCCAAACATCCCGAATCCTATCACAACGTACAATACCATGATCATAATTTCTGTACTCGTATGTTTCAATTTTACAGTTTGAACCAGATTTGGCATCATTGCTCCCCAATCCATGGCTGCAATTGACTTTTCGCCTATTAGCGAGTTGATGCTACTTTTAGCATTTTCCATATCTTCTTTTGAATTAACAAGAATGGCAATACTTGTGAGCCTTTTTTCCATGCCGTAAAACCATTGGGCTTCTTTTAAAGGCATACAAACTGTTTGATTATTTTGTTCGGGATTCGGGAATTTGATCAATCCGGATATTTTATATAATCCAATGGCATTTGCCCCATGATAACCCTGGCCAAAAAGAACCATTGAGTCTCCTACCTGAACACCAAGGTAGGACGCCAAACCTGTCGAGACTAAAACCGATTTATCATCGGCATTGAAGTATTTGCCTTTTTTAAGTTTTTCTTCAACATTAATTATACTCTTTTCTTTATCCGGATCGATGCCTAAAATCATAGAGCCTTTAGTTTTGGTTCCAAAGGCAGCCAGGGCAAATGATTCAATCCTCGGGACAACAGATGCCACTTCCGGAAATTGGGCTATATAATCAATTAATTGTTCATCATAAGACATACTGTTCTCAATAGTCTTTTCATTCCAGTATTTGTTATTATGTATTTGAATATGACCCGTATAGAATTTCACCATATTGTCAACCATATGATCCATGGAACCATATTGTACAGACATCATTAGACTGGACAGCAGCACGGCAAAAGCAACAGAACTTATAGTAATGTAGCTGCGCCGTTTATTGCGCCAGATATTCCGCCATGCCAATTTTAAAAAATCCCTGTTCATTATATAGCTTCCCGCATTGCTTTCACGGGTTTAAGTTTCTGAATGACTATCAAAGGATACAAGCTAAGAATGAGCGCCATAAAAAATATTGCCCATGCCTGGTTATAAAAAAGTGATGGTTGCAATGAAAAGAAATACGCCGCTTCCACTCCAAAATTCTCAATAGCCTTTGCGGATTCACCACTGAAAAATATGGGATTATTGTAATAATAGATCAGTATAGGCAAGCTTATCCCAACACCCATAAGTACACCAACAGAAGTCATCATGGCCATTTCTATAAAAATGATAAACTGCATGATGACCCGTTTCATCCCAACACTCATCATTACACCAAACTCATACATCCTTTCTGCAGTCATCATTAAAAATGTGCCAAACATCCCAAAACCAATTACGGCGTATAAAATCCAAAGCATGACCTTTCCACTTAAATTATCAATCTCAATGCCCTGTACCAAGTCGGGCATCATGTCACGCCAACCCATTACCTCAAGGGCATTGGTATCTACCTGTCCGCTGATATCCGCTACTATTCTTTCAACATGCTTGGCTTTGTCAACCACAAGGGAAATACTCGTAAGCTGGTTTTCGAGATTATAAAACCATTGCGCCTCTTTCAATGGCAGATAAATGGTTTGGTTGTTTTGCTCAGGCACGGGGAATTTCATAATCCCTTTAACCGGATAGATTCCTGCTGCATTTGCGCCATGATAACCCTGGCTGATCAATACAATTGTATCTCCAATGCCCATTTTCAGGTATTCGGTAAGTCCCTGACCAATCATCACAGACTTATCATCGTCATTTAAGTAAGTTCCATCCACCAGCTTATCCATAACACGCGTTAGCTGATTTTCTTTCTCGGGGACTATACCCAACACCATGGCTCCTTTAGTTTTGGTTCCAAAGGCAGCAAGAGCAAAGGACTCAACGCGGGGTACAGCTACTTCAACACCATGTGTATTTTCAATAATTGAAACAAGGGAATTGTCGTATTTGAAACTGTTGTCAATGGTTTTATCGTCCCAGAATCCATTCTTATGTACCTGGATGTATCCGGTATAAAAACGGGCTGCATTCTCAATCATTCTTTCATAAGATCCAAGCTGCATCGACCGCGTGACACAGGCTAAAAAAACGGCAAAAGTGATCGAGCCAATGGTAATAAAACTTCTCCGCTTATTGCGCCAAATATTCCGCCAGGCTAGTTTGAAGTACATATTTCTATTAGTTTGTCAATTATAAAGCTATCATCACACTTTATTCCATTAAGCCATGAAAGCTATGAGTTGTGAGCTATGAGTTGTGAGCTATGAGTTGTGAGCTAAATACTCTGAGCAACTTTATTCATAAAACTCATCAACATTTTCTGTTCTTCGTCAATAAGCAACAAGAGGCTTTTAAGGCCACCTTCGCTATTTTCAGCTATTTCACGCAAGATTATCAACTGTGTTTCCAGTTCAAAGGAGGATCCAAGTGCAATTTCTAAAAATCGTTTATAATCCTTAGCACTTGATCGTGAACTCCCTTCTGCAATATTCGATGGGATGGAAATTGCAGACCTAACCAACTGTGATCCTAACTCATATCTAGCATCATGAGGAATATTTTTTAATTGTTTATATACAAGTTTTGTGATTTCAATTCCCCTTTGCCAGATTTTCAATCCTTTAAAATTTTTCATGTTTATGATTTTTATTGTTTAACTCATAGCTCGAAACTCACAGCTCGAAACTTAATTACCTTACCCTCTTCATATTCTGTATCGAGAAAAAATTCGTTTTTAGATCAATATCAAAATCGATTGACTTGTAAATAATTTCTGTTTTATGATCAGGGTTTTCTGCTGGAATAACTTCCAGGTGAGTTGGGATTACCCTTCCTCCTATCTCTTTGATATCTGATAAAATCATGGTATTGACAAGAAAATCATCCTCATCGTAATATCGGAATAACAGTTGCAAATAATCTTCTTTGCTAATGTATGCTTCAATTTTCCCCCATACTACTGCTGCATCTTCATAAGGAATTAATACAATTTTCCAGGCGTCCCTGTCATTAATAGTCGTGTCTCCCTCCAGTGTATGTTTATAATCCCGGACAATAGACGATTCTTTTACAAGGTCATCATTTGTAAAATCGGATCCCATCCACGATTGCATCATCATGGAAGGCGGAAGCTTTATTACCCTGTCAATGGAAGGTTGCCAGTTCCAGATTTCACTTTCACGCTTTAGAAATGCAGAACCTTTGTCCCGGGCTGGACTCGTTATGAGCATCAGGCTGTATTCTTTATCCAGCGCCCATCCTTTTATACCAATTTCCCGTGTCCAGTCGGGACGGACAATTCGCATTGTCATCTCTGATTTTGAGGAATTACCCTGCATTTTTTTATCTGCTTTGTCAATTATTTCCTTTGCTGTTTGTCCGTAGGATACAGGTATAAGGAAAAACAATGCGAATATGATCATCAATATTTTATTCAAACTATTCATGTTTACAGTATTTTTTTATTAAATATTCTTCCGTTTCATCTAATGGATAATCTTTACCAATTACTAAATATTGTATCCCAATTCCATCAAAAAGCCCGGCAATCAGTTGCGCTTCTTCTTTTGCATTCGGGACACCCATTTCCTCTAAAAGCGCAGAAATAAATACAACATATTCCTTCATTTTTATCCTGGCCATCTCTTGCACGAAATCAAACTTGTCAATTTTTAAGGTAATTTCAGTCAGGAGTCTCCAGTGATCCGGACGTTCTCTTAATTCGGTAAAAAACCAAATGAAAAGATTTCTTAATGTCTCCGAAGGATCATTGGAAATAATCTCAGAAATCAGCTTGTCTCCTTCGGACATGGCATCATTGACGAGCGTTTTTAAAAGATCCTCTTTGCTCTCAAAATAATTATACATCAAGCCTTTAGACACACCGGCAGACTTTGCTATCTGGGAAATACTCGTGGCTTCATAGCCGTTTTTCGCCATCAGCCTGAAGGCTGCACCCAGAATATTCCTGGTGCTGTGCGCTCTTATTTGTTCGATTTGTTCCTGACTTTTTGGGCTCATTTTATTTTATGACTAAACGGTCGGTCAATATAACATACGATGAATTGGAAAACAAGTTTTATTTATATAAAAAAGGTTTTGTCACGAACCCACCTTCGACAAGTAGGTTTACCGCAATTAGCAATACATTTTACTTTTTTGCACCCGTTTAAATACATACAATGTGTCTTATTTGTGTACATTGTGAATAATTTAAATGTAAACTGCATAACCGTAAAGAATACAAGGATTAATGCAGAAAATACGCTGAAAAAAAATTAATACATATTCAATATACAGATTGGCTTTTATCATGGATTAGTATCATGACAAGTTTAATTGAAACGATGCTTGAATCGTTATTTAACCGTACTTGCTAAAAATGTAATATGAAAAGACGAACGTCAATTAAGAGAATTTCTTCATTTTTGGGTTTAGCAACTTCCTTCACCTCTTTAACTGGCTTGCTGGAAGGATGTTCTGAAAAAAAAGACCCTGTGTGGGCACCGTTGAAGCTGAATAAAAATCAGCGGACTTTAATCAGTATCTTCGCAGATCAGGTCATCCCTACGACCGATACACCTAGTGCAACGGATGCGGGAGTACCTGCTTTTATAGAAATTTTAATGATAGATGTTTTTCAAAAAAAAGATACCCGTGATCTATTAAAAGATCTGGAGTTCTTTAACCAAAACTGTAAAAAAGATATTGGCCATGAATTTCTTGAGTGCAAACCAGAGCAGCAGAGTGCCTGGATGCATAAAGTAACAAATTCCTCACATATCAATCATACGATATTTAACAAGATGAAAGATTTGGTTGTTGGCGCTTACTTTACATCTGAGGAAGGGATGAAGCAAAATCTTAATTACACACCCATTCCGGGAAAATTTGAAACCTGCAGAAAGATTGGGGCAAATGCTAAAATAATGGCTGGTGATCGGATATAATCTAACGCTGGGCACTGGGTACTGGTTGCTTGGTAATTGTTATGGGAAATGCTAAAAATCTTTCAGTAGATAATTAGTACTACCGAGCATTGTCGCATTTTAGCATTTATCATTCAAAAAATTGAATTCAGAAAATATTAATATTCATGGAAACAAAGAATACATATGACGCCATCGTAATTGGCTCGGGAATTACGGGTGGATGGGCGGCTAAAGAGCTTACGGAAAAAGGGTTAAAAACTCTTGTGCTGGAAAGGGGCAGGAATGTGGAACACATAAAAGATTATCCGACAGCCAACCTGCCTCCATGGGAATTTCCACACCGCGGATATGATACCCGGGCGACCAAGGATCAATATCCAGTTCAATGCACTAATTATGCCTTCAATGAATCCACGATGCATTTTTATGTGAATGACAAGGAGAATCCTTTTACACACCCTGAGCAAAAGCCATTTCGCTGGATTCGCGGGTACCAGGTGGGCGGAAAATCATTGCTCTGGGGTCGTGAAACTTATCGTTTCAGTGACCTGGATTTTGAAGCAAATTTAAAGGAAGGTGTTGGGACAGATTGGCCCATCCGATATAAGGATATTGCACCCTGGTATGATTACGTTGAAAAATTTGTGGGTATTTCAGGAAGTAAAGAAAATATCCCTCAATTGCCAGATGGACAGTTTTTACCACCAATGGAGATGAATTGTGTGGAGCAGGAGGTGAAAATTAATATTGAAAAACAATGGCCTGACCGTAAATTGATTATGGGCCGTGGCGCCCATCTCACCAAAGAGATTCATGGTCGCGGACCCTGCCAATACAGGAACCTGTGCGAAAGAGGTTGCCCATATGGCGGCTATTTCAGTAGCAATGGTGCTACGCTACCGGTAGCTCATGCGACAGGAAATCTTACGATGAGACCCTATTCCATTGTTCATTCTATCATTTATGATGAAAACAAAGATAAAGCAACCGGTGTAAGGGTAGTGGATGCGGAAACAGGTGCAACGCTGGAATTTTATGCACGGGTTATTTTCCTCAATGCGTCCACGCTGAATACCACATGGATCCTACTTAACTCTGCTACACCAAGATTTTCTAATGGATTGGCTAATTCCAGTGGAGTATTGGGCCATTATTTAATGGATCATCACAAGAATCTGGGCGCTGAAGGAACCTGGGAAGGTTTTGAAGATCGCATTGATTATGGATTTCGGCCAATTTTGTTAACCATCCCACGCTTCAGAAATGTAAAAGACCGGCATCCGGATTTTACGAGGGGATACCAAACTTATGCAAGCGCTTACCGCGAAGGTTGGGGGCGTCAGGTGGAAGCGGATTTTGGTGCTGATTATAAAAAGGAGATCAGCAAACCAGGAAAATGGAAAATGAACCTATCAACCTACGGCGAATGTCTGCCATATTATGAAAACAAAGTAGAAATGAATGCTGAGGTAAAGGATAAATGGAACTTGCCAACACTTAAAATTGACTGCGTTTTCAAAGAAAATGAACAAGCGATGCGAAAGGATATGCTTGCACAATCGGTTGAAATGCTGGAAGTCGCCGGGTTTAAGAGTGTAACTCCTATCACAGGAGAGAATATTCCAGGTTTTTCAATTCACGAAATGGGGACAGCCCGTATGGGAAGAGATCCAAAAACTTCTGTTCTGAACAAGCACAATCAATGTCATGATATTCCCAATTTATTTATTACTGATGGAGCAGCTATGGCATCATCTGCCTGCCAGAATCCGTCTCTGACTTATATGGCCTTAACCGCCCGGGCCTGCGATTATGCTGTAAGTGAAATGAAAAAAGGAAATTTATAGTTAATATAATATTTATATGCACAAATCCATTTAGCATTAAATTATTTCAATTGTTAGCCCTTTTAGCCTTTTTGCAGCACTTTCAAAATATTAATCTGCGAGTTTTTATTTTTTTAAGCTACTTATTATATTTAAGTTTAAACTGACCGCCCAATGAAAAAAATAACCCTGACTACAATTCTTGTCTCCGTTTTTCTTTTACTCCAATGTAATTTACCATTTACAACCGCTTCTTATAAATGGAAGATTAAATACGATAAAGATAAAATAGCTGAAAAAGCCGAGTTTGTCAGTCAACAGCTTCCCGAGCATTCTGAAGGAAGGCCGCCGAATATTCTTTTTATTGTGGTTGATGACCTGGGAAAATATGAAATATCATCTTATGGATCAGAAACTATGGAAACCCCATTCATCGACCAATTGGCATCGGAAGGGGTTCGATTTTCCGATTGTTATGTCAACTCACCGGTATGTGCCCCATCCCGGGCAGGTCTTTTGACCGGCAGATATCCAATCCGGTTTGGATTTGAAACTCAACCCATGGAGCTCTATCCTAATAACCTGGCAGTATATGCAATCGGAAAATATATCATGAATATGGGCGATTGGGAAATGGTGACTAAGCCTAAATTCCCTCCCGAATGGCAAATGGAGAAACAGGGAGTACTACCATCAGAATTAAATCTGGCGGAAGTTTTGAAAATGCGGGGTTATAAAACAGGCTGTGTAGGCAAATGGCACCTGGGATATTCAAAAAACCACATTCCAAATAATCGTGGATTCGATTACCAGTATGGTTTCTATGGCGCTTTTACGCTCTATTCGGAAAGGAGAGATTCACCGGATATGGTCAATTATATTCAAAATACTTTTAGCAGCAAACATCAATGGAAGGTTGGCAGAAAAGAAACCAGCGCCATTCGTAAAAATGATAAAATATTTAAAGAAGATAAATATCTGACTTATTCATTATTGGACGAAGCAGTTGAATTCATGGCCGTCAACAGGGATGATCCTTTCTTTTTATACCTGGCTTTCAACGCACCACATGTCCCTTTCCAGGCGCCCCGCTCCTATTACGAAATCCATCGCGACGAAAAAGATGAAAATAAGCGTGTCTATTACTCCATGATCCACGCACTGGACGACGCAATTGGAAATCTGATGAATAAGCTTAAGCTACTGGGATTGGAGGAAAACACCTTGGTTTTCTTCATCAGTGACAATGGAGGCGCATCTTATACTGGTGCGACAGATAATGGCCCTCTTAAAGGAGGGAAACTCACCATGTTTGAAGGTGGTGTAAACGTTCCATTTATCATGAAATGGAAGGGTAAAATCCCAGAAGGAGTAGTGTATGAAAATCCTGTCAGTTCAATGGATATTTTTATGACGGCAACGTCCGCAGCAGAATGCCCATTGCCTGCGGATCGTGTATATGATGGCGTGAACCTGATGCCTTATGTCACTGGTAAAAACAAAGAAAAGCCTCACAATGCTTTTTATTGGAAAGCAGATCATATACATGCAATGCGTAAGGATGACTGGAAATTCATTCTAAGCACAAGAGATGACTGGTTGGAATTGTACAATATGAAGACAGACAAGTTCGAACATATAAACCTGAAAACCGAAAGGCCTGAAATTTTATTGGAATTGCAAAAAGATTTTACAGAATGGAGTAAAGATCTTCCCGGTCCACTTTGGCCGCGCATTATGGATCATAAGTTTATTATTGATGGAAAAGAGTACTTTTTCCCTGCTTAACTGAAATGATGATGAAAGCAAAAATAAAGTTCATATTTGTAATAGCAGTTTTTCTTATAACATCACTTGAAAAATCGAATGCACAGGTTTTTTGGTTGGGATTTCAAGCCGGTCCTAATGTTTCCTGGTTTTCTTCGCCCAAATTAGACAACGTTATCACATCGTATGCTCCCGGATATCAAATAGGTTTTTTTGCCAGATATGGAAAAAGCCCCTATTACCATGTAGGATTTAATTGGATAAGAGCACAGGCGGACATCAAATTCATAGTAGATGAGAACAATATCTTTGAGGACAGAGTCCCCTTTCACAATTTCGACCTGACGACCAAGATTGGGTTTGAGACTATTCATAAAGCGGCATTTAAATGGAGGATTGATGGTGGACCATTCATTGGAGGTTCGACATTATTTTCTTCTTCAGTTTTTGAATTTGAAAAAAATGATTTTCGGAATCCCCAGTTTGGATTTCAAGTTGGTACCGGAGTTGATATATACAATTTTAATATCGATTTCACCTACAATTATCATATCACACAACTTTTCAAAGGTGATGAAGAAGACCTGGGCGTCGATTTTGGATCTCATCTGCAAATAATTATGCTAAAACTCGGCTTTCATCTTTGATGGTTATTTCACTCTGCTGAGAATAATTTGCATGATTTTAGTGATTTATTGTATTTTTAATCTTCACGGTTTTAAACCCATAATTCATGAAATTTTCTAAGACTCACTTTTTAGTACTCCTCCTTCTAATTATTACAGTTTTCTCATACAGTCAAAAATCAGAACCTACCGAGCAGCGCCCCAACATCGTCCTGATCATGGGTGATGACATTGGCTTTTCTGACCTCGGCTGTTATGGAAGTGAAATACCTACTCCGAATCTGGATAAGCTGGCAAGCCAGGGGATCCGGTTTAAGCAATTCTACAATATGTCGAAATGCGAAACTACCAGGTCTGTACTTTTGACCGGCCACTATACTGGCGATCATCGTTCTGTATCGATTGGCCGCGTATTGCGTGACGCCGGATATTATACGATTCACAGCGGAAAAGAGCATTTTAAAAAATGGGTACCAAAGTCAGTTTACGCAGAAAATGTATTTCATGAATCATACACCTTCTGGGCCTGCAATGAATTTCTCATTCCTCCTGACAGCACATTTCAGCAACCATTTATACTAAATGGCATCGAAATTCATGCCCGTGATTTATATTATAAAGGAAATGATTTTTTCAAAACTGATGCCTTCACAGATTTTGCTTTGGAAAAACTACAAGAAATGGAAAACCAAAACGATCCATTTTTTCTCTATCTACCCTATGGCGCTGCCCACTATCCATTGCAGGCCAGGCCTGAGGATATTGCAAAATTCAAAGGAAAATACATGCCCGGCTGGGATACCCTCAGGCAAAAGAGATATGAGAAAATGATAAAATTGGGCATCCTGGATTCAAAATATAAATTGAGCGATCCTACTTCAAACATCAACAAGTTTCGTGGCCATCCAAAAGGTGATGAAGAAAGAAGATCTAAAATACCTCTTTACAGGCCATGGAATACTTTGTCAGGAAACGAGCAGGAAGAACTCGATCTGGAAATGGCTGTTTTCGCAGCGATGGTTTATCGCATGGATTATAATATTGGTAGAATTGTTAATTATTTAGAAGAAACCGGAAAATTGGATAATACCTTGATCATGTACCTTTCAGATAATGGATCATGCCCGTATGACAGTAATAGAGACTTTGATCATCTCCCCGGGGACCCGGCCGGTTATAGAACCCTGAGCGCTGCCTGGGCTAATCTTGGGAATACACCATTCAAATACTTTAAGCAATTTGGCCACGAAGGCGGAGCACACACACATTTTATCGCTCATTGGCCCAACAGAATTCAAGCAAAGCAAATCACCAATCAACCTGCACATTTGGCGGACCTTTTCCCAACAATTCTTGAAGCTGCTGGAGTTGAATATCCTACAATAATTAACGATGAACCAGCACTACCACTGCATGGTTCCTCCATCATTTCCATTTTGGAAGGGGAAGAAAGACCCGAACCGCCATTTATCGCCTCCGGATTTCAGGATAGATTCAGGATGTTCAGGGCAGGTGACTGGAAAATCGTAAATGTTAATAAAGAGGGATGGGAATTGTATAATATCAAAGAGGATTTAACGGAAACAATGGATTTGTCGGACTCAATGCCAGAAAAAGTTCATGATCTTGAGCAATATTTAAAAAAGTGGGAGTCAACCTTACCTGGAGGAAAAGCTGGTTTTTAGTAATTCTGATTGCTTTACATTTATTTGCGTATGTTGTCAATCAGCTCATGGAAATATTAATTTTGCAGTCGCGAAGACAATAATTAATATTTAGTCAGAGTTTTACAACTAAATAATTAAAATCGGGTTCATAAGTGTGAAGTACATATTGAAGAGGAAAGCATGATATTGAGAAGTAAATCCATTTTATTTTTATTGATCTCCGGATTTTTAATGATTCTTTTACCGTCCTGCAAAGATGAGGACGTGGTCCCTACATCTCAGGTTCTGGAAATCAACAAATTCGTTTGGGACAATATGAACGAGATGTATCTTTGGGATGATTTTATACCACAGAATATTGATATAAATAAAGAAGTCGATCCGAAAATATTATTTGAGAAATTGCTTTTTAAACCGACTGATCGATGGTCATATATTACTGATGATAAACAAGCCCTGGCAAACAGCCTCAAAGGGATCGAAACAACATTTGGGCATAACTTCAAATTATTTTTATTACCTAATTCAAACAATGTAGTCGGAATTGTGAAATATGTAGTACCCGATTCTCCGGCAGATAAAGCAAATATTGTCCGGGGCGACGTGTTTTACAAAGTAAACGGAACGTCCATCACCTCCGCCAATTTCCGTGAACTATTATTTGATAATGACAGCTACACGCTTTCATTTGGTGAATTCACTTTAGAGGGTCAAATCACACAACTTGAAGATAAAACATTAAACGCTGTTGTAATTGCAGAAAACCCTATTTTAATTCATAAGACTATAAATTTTGAAGGTTCAATAATCGGTTACCTGTCCTACAACCAATTCATTGGGGATTACGATGCTGAACTGGTAGATGTCTTTAGGGAATTTAAAAGTAACGGAATAAATGATCTGGTACTTGATTTGAGATATAATCCCGGAGGTTCTGTGAATACCGCAGTTTTACTTTCCAGCATGATTGCTCCTGCAGCAGTTGTCCAGAATAATGAAATATTTTCGAAGTTGATTTGGAATGAACTTGTCACAGAGTTTATCATTAATGAAGAAGGAGAAGAATCTGATAATTTAATTTCAAGATTCATCAATCCTGATGTAAACCTTGACCTTAACAGAATTTATATATTAATCAGTTCTAATTCTGCCTCCGCAAGCGAACTTGTCATAAATAGTCTTAATCCATATATGGAAATAATCCTTGTTGGTGAAGACAACACAACCGGTAAATATGTCGGTTCGATCACGATCACCGATAAAAATGCAGATCATAATTGGGCGATGCAGCCAATTGTATTAAAAACAGCCAATGCAAATGGTGTGTCTGATTATGTAAATGGGTTTACTCCAGATTTCATTGTCGAAGATGATTTTGATGCTGAGCTTGGTACACTAACCGAAGATATGCTTTCAAAATCTATAGAGCTGATTACCGGGAAAACTATAACGGATCCGGCTAGAATTGCTAGTTCAGCTACACCAGAAAATATGCGATCCATCCCAAATGAGCAGGTCATCAGGAAGCAGAATATGTATTACGAAATGAAGAAGTAAGGGCATTATACTTTTTAAAAACCACATTTAGACATACATAAAGGCAATATTTTTCAATGTGCTTTTGAGGATTTAGAATTGACTAATTCTTATAACTGTTAGGAAAAAGCCCCTCACCATTTTAATTTGCAACAGCATTCAAAAACCAAAATCATGAAATTATCTACTAAAATCAATCATTTTACTTTTACATTTTTATTTCTTCTGACCATAACTCCCATTGTAGTAAGTTATGGTCAGAGCAATTTTGAAGGAAAAATAGTTTACACAATTACCTATTCAAATTTACCTTCTGAAATGAAAGGCTATGAATCTATGTTACCAAAAGACATGACCATCTATATCAAAGGAAATAAATCGCGCATGGAACAATCTCAAATGATGGGGAAAAATATTGTTGTTAGTGATATGGATAAGAAAATCGGATTTGTTGAAATGGATATTTCAGGTCAAAAGCTTCGGATGAATATGTCAACAAAAGATTTTGATGATCAGAAGAGCATCCCCTCAAACATTGAATACTTTGATGATTCTAAAAATATTCTTGGGTATGACTGTAAAAAAGCGATTATGAAAGATGATAGCGGTGATATTTCTATGACTGTTTATTTTACAGAAAAAATAAAAAACCAGGCTCAAAAAGAATTCATGGGTTTGAAGGGATTTCCACTTCAGTATAAGATGGCTCAACAATCTATGACTGTTGAAATGACTGCCAGTGAGATCTCTGAGCAAATGGTTCCGGATAATTTATTTAATAAATCTGATGGTTATAAAGACATATCTGAATCAGACCTCCAAAAGATGATGGGCGGCGGAAAATTTTAACAGTTAGCACTTTATTTAAACCTTTGAACCCCTGAACCTATAACCCTTCAAAACCCCAAAGCGGTATCATCTCCACGGGGATCCGCACCACCTTCCATCTTACCATCTTTCAAGACAAGTATGGCATCTACTCTTCCGATTGCAGTGCGTTCTCTGAGCTCATGCCCTAATTCATTCAAAATTTCGATCATGTTATCTTCAAATCGACCTTTTTCATATTGAATATAATTTGGTCGCCACTGATGATGAAAGCGAGGATAATCCACAGCAGCCTGTAAATTCATGTTAAATTCGACAACGTTAAGGATTGTTTGAAAAACTGAGGTGATAATTGTTGATCCCCCGGGCGTACCGACAACCATGAATAATTGACCGTTTTTCTCCACAATTGTCGGAGTCATGGAACTCAGCATTCTTTTAGCCGGTGCGATTGAGTTGGCCTCCCCTCCTATCAACCCATACATATTCGGTGAGCCTGGCAAGGCAGAAAAATCATCCATTTCATTATTCAGAAAGAATCCCGCTCCACCAACTACCACATGATTTCCAAAGCCTCCATTTAAAGTCGTCGTAGAAGATACTGCATTTCCATACTGATCCACAATGGAAAAATGTGTTGTTTCTTCATGCTCTTTGCCAAAATTACCCGCTTTAATTTCATCGGCCATTGAGGCATGCTCAAAATTGATTTCAGAAGCTCGGAGTTGGTTGTATTTCCGTTCCATTAATTTGTCAATCGGAATCTGAACAAAATCTGGATCTCCGAGGTATTCAGCCCTGTCAGCAAATACCCTCTTTTCTGACTCTGCAATCACGTGAATGGTGTTGATATGGTCAATCCCCCAATCTTGTATAGTAAAATGCTCTATCATACCAAATAACTGGGCGATGGCTACACCTCCACTGGAAGGTGGCCCCATAGAGGTGATTTTATAGTCTTTATAGCTAAATTGTATTGGTTCCCTCCAGATTGATTCATAGCCTTTCAAGTCATCAAAAGAAATCAACCCTTTTCCCCGCTTCATTTCTTCTACAATCAGCCTGGCAGTTTCTCCTTCATAAAAACCTGCTTTGCCATTTTTGGCAATCCTTGTCAGCGTTTCTGCTAGATCTTTATATTGAATAGAGTCTCTGGCATTCCAATAATTGTGTAATAGATTTTCCGGCTTAACAGTACTGTATTTCTCAATCCGCTCTTGAGCCCTGTTCAGGTTTGAGGCGCCGTTTTCCGTAAGCTTAAATCCATTTCGCGCCAGATTGATAGCAGGTTCCAGCAATTCTCCCCAATTTTTACTTCCAAATTTTTGATGTGCAGTAACCATCCCATGAACAGATCCCGGCACCCCCGCTGCATAATGTCCCAGTCGGCTCTTTTCGTCAATCACCTTCCCATCTGAATCTAAATACATATTCCGCTTTGCCATGGCAGGGGCTTTTTCACGATAATCCAGCGTGTGGTATTCTCCTTCATTTGTACGATACACGAGAAAACCTCCCCCACCAATATTCCCGGCAACCGGATACACAACAGCTAAAGCAAAATGTACGGCAACTGCTGCATCAACGGCATTTCCCCCATTTTTCAGCACCTCTAACCCAACCTTTGATGCCAATGGATGAGCGCTAACCACCATTGCTTTGTCTGCAATAATGCCTTGCCTGTTTGGGGTTTCAGCTATATTTTTATGCTCGCAGGATGTTATTATGAATAATAAAAATGCGGTGATATAGTTAAGATACTTCATTTTAATTAGCTAATTCTCATCAATTATCTACAGTGCGCTCATATTGAAAAATGATTTCTAATTTCGTTATTCAATTGTTCTATTATTCATTATTAAGATTATCTCAGCTTAATAAACTTTAATCACATGGCCTACCCTACGCCTATCTCCTGCTCCATCTAATCCTCCATTGGCATCCATAAAAACTGCATGCACTCCTCCAAAATACATATTCAAATCTTTCCAATAAAATTTCTCCACGCCGAATGGCAATTTTAATTTTTCCAACGCTTCCCATCGAAATCCAGGTTCGATATCAAGATGATCATTCTCCAAATGTATCCTTGGATTATTTACAATATCATCATCAGGTATTTGAAAATCAACATAATTCACAACAGCCTGAGAAATAGCTGATCTGATCCGGTTTGATCCCCCTGAGCCCAATCCCATTTTTGCTCCATCGGAGCGCAGAACGACCGTAGGACTCATCATCGAACTCATCCTGTGGTTCTCTTTCCATAAATGAAATCCCTGTTTATTAATATCTTCTTCTCCAAGCATATTATTGAGCATTATGTCGGTTCCGGGAATATAATGACCACATCCCTCGCCAACCGAGGTGGTACAACTGGCCACATTCCCCGATTGATCAATAACACTCACATGCGTTGTATTTCCCGATTTATGCAATGACTTTTGAAGTGTCTGCTGCATTGTTGTTACAAATTCGGAATCGAAAATATGCTCCAGGATATTATTCGCATATACATTGCTTTCAAATCGCTCTTCGCGTGCCAAACCGGTTAACCTGATGGCTTCAACCAGTGCCTGTAAATGTTTTGTTTTTCCATAATCACTTTTCTCAAACGAGACTCCTTCAATAATTTTTAGTAAAAAAGCAATCAACGGTCCTCCGGAATTCGGCGGTGGATTTGTGAGGATTTTAACATTTCTGTAATTCGTTGCCAGCGGTTTTCTTTTCAATACGTGGTATGTTTTGAAATCTTCGTAGGAAAGACTGCCCCCGTGATCGGCACATAGTTTAGAAACGCTATTTGCGATTTCACCTTCATAAAATTCCCTTGGCCCAGTCCTGGATAAATAGTCAAAAGTTTCCACCATTTGTGGCAAATAATACTTGTCACCGAGATTTACAGTATTTTGATCTTTGAAGTAAATAAGCTTTCCATCATCGGTGATATTTAAAATTGGCGCCAGAATGTCAATCTGGTATTTAGTCTGCCTGTGGAGTTCGATGCCTTTTTTCATTCGTTCGAGCACGGGAATCATGATCTCCCGCATGGGCATAGTGCCCAAATCCTCATGCACCTGAAAAAGACCGGCAATATTTCCTGGAGTTGCCACCGATCCCAAACCTACATGGAATTCCTGGGTTTTATCTCCAAAATCCACAGTTACCGGGTAAAAATCCAATTCGTCTCTTTTATGTTTTGTCCTTGGTGTTTGAGCAAAAAAATCATACATCAAATTCGTGGAGTTGGATTGATGGGCTAAAAGAAACCCTCCGCCCCCTGCAGAGGTAATGGAGGAACTCGCCGCAAACGACATGAACGTAGCAGATATCGCTGCATCAAATGCATTTCCTCCAGCTTTAAGGATTTCAGCCCCTGCGTCTGCTGTTAGTTTGTCACCAGCCGATATGACGCCTTTGCATTTGCTCATTAACCTAAACTATCGAATTATTATGCTGAAAAAATTTGACTTGAATTTAGTGATTATGTGTGTTTAACCATACAATAACAGCTTGAAATGGAAAAAATTGTCATACTATTTAAAATGACAATATGAAATATTGATTCAATTTTAAATCACGGATTGATCAATCCCACCACATCGAAATTATAATCTTTGTAGCTCTTTATCGATCCTCTCAGCCATAGAACTACTTTAAACTGATCATTCCCCTTAGGCATGATTGGACGTACATTGTCCTGAATAGAATTCTGTGTCAACGGCACCCACGACCAGGTTTGTCCGAAATCAAGGGTCGTTCCTCTAAAAATTTCATAATGCCTTACATTATCACGAGTGCTAATTAGCGGCGCTTCAGTCACAGGATCGGCATCTGTTGAAATATAGACAACATCCGGATTGTCAGGATCTAATGCTACAAGTCCGCTATAATGACGCTCAACTTCGTAAAGCGCCCTGCCTGCGAAGGCTAGAAAATTGTCATCCCATGAACTTCCATTCCAACGGGCATATCGGTATTGGATGTGGTCAGTATCTTTTCTTACAGAGTATGCGATGTAAGGCATACCATTTTTATCAAGATGAATGTCGGTAGTCCATGCATTATTTTGTTCATCTCCCTCAAAAATTCTGGTGGCCTCAGTTGGTTGAATGGGGCCCTCGCTTAAATCTCTGATCAATTTTCCATCAGAAGTATATACTTTGCCATTTTCAAAATAACCGTGATAGATGCTGCATCCCCAATATATTGGATGGCTTTCCGTGGTTATAAAATGAATTCTAGATTTTCCATCAGAAGCATATTTGACATAAGGCCAATTCTTCTCAAAGGTTAATAAGTTGTATCCAGTTTGCCAATGCTCACCCTGATCATCTGAAAAAACGTAATACGGCAACCTTCCTGCCCCCCTGTAGAAATCATAAATTCTTCCATTGCCATTATTATCCGATTTTAAAAAATGAAGATTTGAATAGCAAACTCCACCCGAACCTATAGTGGAATGTTCAGGCTCCCATTCCCGGGCATTTGTACCTTTTGAGATTCTGTAACGAATCAAGCTGTCTGTATTGTGCTTTGAATAAACAGTTAACAGACGACCATCTGATAATGGTAAAATCGCCGGTACATTATGATCATCCGCTTCAAATTTTTCATGTAGAATATATGTTCCAAGTGATTTTCTTGATTCCAGATCATAGGAGGTCACCTCAATATTTCCATCGAGCGCTTCTCCATTTTTGCCATATCTGTCAGCAACGGATCCGAAGATCAACTGATTGTTGTGAATGATGGCGCGCTCATCCTGAAACCAGCACCAGGAACCATTTTCTTTAAATACAATGACCTTTTGTGCCTTGTCATCACAAGCAGCCATCATAAAAAACAGGAGTAAATAGAGGGTGGATTTGAGTAGATTTTTCATAAAAAATGAGGGTTTTAAATTTTCGCCAATTGCAACAACAAAATCATGCTGACATTTAGAATTTAAATTTAACGATTATGACCGTTTTTACATACCATGTCGTTATGAACTGATAAAATATTACAGTACATTTCCTGATTTATACCATTGGGCATCTATTGAAACAAATATATTTGAATGAACCAAAAGCATAATCCAGACTCATGGTACTATTACTGAGTTGTCATTTGACCTGAGAGAAAACGAGAATCTCTAAAAGGCACATATACGACATTCGCATATTTAATTAATAGATGCTATTTTAAATAATGATTGTAAATACCATCACTTATCATATATAATGTCTTTATTGACGGTATATACCAACATTCCGCTCAGGCGCAATTGTATTGCGCCTGAAACCTTATGTTGCATTTGCAATGCCTTCTGTTTACAAATTAATGGTGATAGCGTACGCTGCGACCTATACAACCAGTATAAATTCCTTTACGTTCATGAATCTGGATCACTTACAAAATCTATTGATGCAGAAAGCTCGCTCAAACGAAATGCAATTGCGACCGAGCGGAGTAAGGCTGACGAAAAGCAAGAGATAAAATATTATTTTTTCCCCAGGCAACCTTTTTCAGTACAGGCAGGTTCTATTAATGAAAGACGCAAACTGTGAAAGAAATGATCTTAAACGAAGAGGAACTTATAAGGCGGTGCACCGGGAACGACCGGCACGCACAAGAATTCCTTTTCAATCAATTCTATAAAAATCTATATTCAATATCGATGCGTTATTTAAGTGATCATCATGATGCAGAGGATGTTGTAATTCAATCATTCACCCGGGTATTTAAAAATTTAAAAAACTTTTCCTACAATGGCCAGGGTAGCCTTGGAAGATGGGTACGTACGATATTAATCAATGAATCGATCAGGTTGCTTAAAAAAAGGAGACTCATTCAATTTAATGAGGATATAAAACACCTCGATGTTCAAAATTCAGATGCAAATGGATTGCAGCAAATGCAGGCGTCTGACATCACGCGAATGATAGAAAAACTCCCGACCGGGTATCGAACAGTTTTCAATTTATTTGTAGTCGAAGGTTATTCACATAAGGAGATCGCGCAAATGCTTGGTGTAAGTGAAAACACATCGAAATCACAATTGAAAAAAGCACGCCATCACCTTATGAACAATATTAATAAAGAGAGCGCATATGGAACCAAAGGATATTGATAAAATCATAAAGGCTAAAATTCTCGAAAGCGATGAATTGCATAAGCACGAAATGGATTCGGCAAAGCCGTTTGTATGGACAGCGGTTCAGAATCAAATCAATAGGAAAAGATCATTAAGATGGTATCATCTCGCTGCAGCCATTCTGCTTTTGATGATCAGTTTTTCCTTTGTTCTTCACCGTATTCAGAAAGGTCATAAAAATGAAATGAGCATGCTTTCTAACAGGATAGATCAGTTACAGAGTAATTATCTAATGCAGGTAGATTTGTTGCAATCCAAAGATACGGAAATTGAATCACTGGGAAATGAACTTGAGTATGTAGGGCTACAACTTACTGATATACAGCAGCAAAAACCTTTGCTTCTTCACGAAACTATTGTTCACCGGACTGATACGGTTTATTTAAAACAAATTGAATATATAACCAGGGTTTCAGATCCTGTTGAATCGAAAGAAATTGCCACAGACGCTTTTGTGGATCAGACTGAACAGATGGAAACCGGTAAAGTACAAGAAATAAAGGATGATGTTATTTTTCCAAGCTATTCAAAGCTGGACACAAAACAAGAGGCTGAAACAATCAAATTTAAATTCGGATCCTTTATCGCAAGGAAGAACTAAATCAAAATAAATATTGATAAAATGAACGTAATAAATAAAATTACTATGAAACAACTATGTCTAATTGCTGCAATTTCAATACTGCCAACACTGGGTTTTGGCCAGTTTATTGGTGACTCTGTAATCGTCTATGTTGACAATAGAGTAGAAATTAAAGTAGCCGTCCCTGATTACAACGACCTTAAAACTTCGGATAGCGTCGTCTTGGCCTTAAAAGAATTTAAAAGAATTATACCTACGTTGGAGAATCAATTATCATCAGGCTCTGCTGATTTGGTGAAATTTTCAGTGGGAAGCAAGCTCACGATAGAACCTGGTGACCCAAAGGTTATTTATCTGAATAAAGATGGAGCATTAACCAATACCGGCTCCAGAGACCAGGTCCTGGTAATTGGCGAAAATTTTAAAATATTCATTATCACTTCTGATATATCAAAGTTAGCAGATATACCACTATCAAATTGTTTTGAAAAAGTCATCGCTTTATTGCCTGAAAAAGTCCATTCATCAAGATCACTTTCTTATGAATGTATCAATGGAAATATAAAAGAACTCGAAAACCAAAACAATAAAATGGATTTTCTGGAACTTCAATTTGGGGCTGGAGCAGGACTAGTAAAAAGTACCTGGGTTGCCGATCTTTCTTTTGGAATAGGACTTGGATTAAATCATAAGGGAATGATCAGGTCTCCATATGTTTCGACAAACGTGGTTTTTGATTTTGATGCAGAGTCTAAAATGAATATCAATACTTTTTTGAATATCGGACATAGCTGGAATATTGACAAAAAATCAGATAAACCGAATATGTTAGGTGTGGAGCTGGGCTATTTAATTGTAAGACAAGGTGATCTATTCGGGGAAAACACATTTAAGTTCGGCATCAATTGGTCACCGGCAAAGCACATCTATGTGACTCCACAACTCTACATGACGGATAATTTCAAAACCGTCTATCCGGGCATCAGAATTGGATTTGGGTTTTGAAATTGAACTTGATATGCTGTATTATCCCGCTCGGGCGCAATTGTATTGCGCCTGAAATTTTATGTTGCATTTGCAATGCTTTAGTTTACAAACTTACCTGGTCGTAGCGTCCGCTACGACCTAAACAACAAAAATAAATTTCTTCATGTTCGTGAATTTGGATCACTTACAAAATCTATTAATACAGGAAGTCCACTTTAGTGTTAGGTCGTAGGACCGCTTCGCTTAACCTACGACCAGGTAAAGATTTCGATCGCAATACAATTGCGATCGAGCGGAAATCCTAACCGGAAAGATTAGTTGGAATTTTTGGTTATGAACGTATCCCAATCTATCTCTCTTATTTTTCCATTAATAACTTTCTCAAACGCAAATCCTTTTCCTTGCAATTCCCTTGAATCATTTGCTGTTTTTTGATATTGAATGATCATTCTTGTAGGATTTTTAAATACATGAACTTGTAAGAATCCACTTACAAAACTATTTCCTACAGCGCCGGTATTGAATGCAATAGCGCCGGTATCAACATCCTCACCCAAAAAATAATACCGTTGAAATCTATGTGTTGTGGCCCCCAAAATCAAGTCCGCCTTATTCATCAGTTTCAGTTTTCTTTCTTCGCTCAACATATTTACCCAGGGGCCGGTATGAGCAAGGACTACAATAATATCATTTTCAGTTTTGTTAATATTATCCAACATATCCATTAAATATTTTCTGGAACTCTCATTGAATGCAATCGTAGAATCGGGTGGGTTATCAGAATAGTGCAACTGAATGATGTGAACTTTTATCCCATCATACATTTCTAAAGCATAATATTCACATTTGTTATCTCTAATCTTTACATTTTCTCTCTTTGATAAATCAACGGAATCCAGGATTGGAGCACCTGCACCCCAATCTTCCTGGCCCACACCCCAATATCCATTTTCTCCATCAGCGACATTAGGGTAAAAATGTTTATGCCACAATCTGTCCTTAGCTATCAAATCCAGAAACGGATTAGGTCTGCCGGCTTTCACGTGATCGCCTAAACCAAGGATGAATTTGTCACCGGCTTCTCTTATCCACTTATCGCATTTATACATATGAGGATTTTCTACAGAATAGCCTTTATTATCGCTCATAATTGAGAAACTGAATACTGCCGATCTATCCAGTTCTTCTATAGAAATTTGTGCATAAAGTGAGTTGAAAAAAGAAATAAAAATGACAGTTAAAATTGTTGAAATTAAATTTCGCATAATGTATTCGTAATTAAAAATGTCTGACGTCTCGCTCGGGCGCAATTGCATTGCGCCTGAAATATTACTCCCTCATTTGCAATGCTTTAGTTTACAAACTTACCTGGTCGTAGCGTCCGCTACGACCTAAACAACAAAAATAAATTTCTTCATGTTCATGAATTTGGATCACTTACAAAATCTATTAATGCAGGAAGTCCACTTTAGTATTAGGTCGTAGGACCGCTTCGCTTAACCTACGACCAGGTAGAGATTTCGATCCCAATACAATTGCGATCGAGCAACAACTATTCTGCATTGCTTACCTGTTCAAGAAATGCATCCTTATGAGGTTTTCCCCTTTCGGCATAATGTGTTATTCCTTCTCTTTCAACAATTTTATTGAACCTTTCAAAGGTCCCATCGAATTTTGAATTAACCGGATTCCTTTCACATTTTAAATACATCAAAGGCAATCTCGCCATCTCCACTCGCGCTTTGATCTCATTATTTTCTGCAACTATTTCGGCTTTGTCAAATATCTTATCTGCTTGTCTGATAAATCTCTCCGTGAATATTTTATCGCCGGGATCCAGCCCTAAATGGATGTGCGTATCCGGCGTGATTTGATCATGAAGCAAATCGAAATATTCCCGTACATACTGACCGCTTCTGCCATAGTAACCAAACATAAAATCATCGATCACTTCTTCAATATCGGATTCAGCATACCACAGAAGTTTTGATATGACGTAAGCCCGCAATTCGGCAAACTCTCCTCCCCTACTTTGATAGGCCGCCTGTTCCATAATTCCGATCGAACTGTTATCTCTAAACGTAAGGATGTTGGGTTGCAATACATTAAAATTCGGATACGGCATGATATAATGACTGAAATTCACGACATAATCCCAGATATAGAGATGCGGTGAAATGGATGACCATTCTTCCAAATCTGATAAAAATGCCTGGTTCTCCGGACAACTTTTGAAATCATGGGCAAAACAACATTCTATGCTGCATAGTCGGATCACCACATTTTCTTTAGGCTTTACTGTTTTAGGCGGATTTCTTGTGTATTGATAAGCCAAAGTTCCAACATACTTATCTGGAAATTCCTCTTTTACTCTTTCCGCTACCTGATTTACAAACCAAACCATAATTCCCGATTCTGCCTCCTCTTTTTGCACAATCGCCTGGCAGTTGTCACACTGACATGGATTTCGCCAGTCATTTTGTGAAACCGAATAGATGAGATTACTCGGATTTTCTCTCATTGCTGTTTTCAAACGGTCCGTGATGATATCCAGCACATCAGTGTTGGTAAGGCACAATTGAGCATGATCGTGTATCCTTTTTCCATCAATCAAACTGTAGTACTCCGGGTGTTCATCATAAAACTCCGCAGGTGGCATAAATTGATAAAATGTATGTACAGCCCAATATCCCTCAATATCTCCATGCTGCTCACGAAATCCCATAGCGCCATTGATTTTGTTGTGTGCGGCCCAGGTTGGATCAAAGGCCTCGTAATAGAAATCATTCCGAACCCGTATAGATGGCTCTTCATAATGATTGATATAATCGAAAATAAACTTTCCTTTTTTTGGAATAGTAGTTACTTCAGGTGTGTACCACCTCACACCCAACATATCCTCCAGAAAAGAAAAAACTGCGTACATTGTTCCTCGCTGTTTTCCTCCTAAGATCAGGATATTCGATTTCACATTTTTATAAATAAAAGATTCATCCAGCAATTCAGGCGGATTAACATCATCACCCAGGAGCTTTTGTGAATGCTTGTTATACCCAATAATAATTTCATTTTCTTTAAGCTCCGAATCATCGCTATCTATCTTAAAACTACCTCCACTGATTTCATTGAGGCTCTTTTGTAATTCAGAAGCTGCCCATCGCTCAGATTCTGAGGCTTCCTTTCCAACGACAATTCTATAATTGGTTTTCCCTCCATCAAATAAGGTATAGTTGATTCTTTCTCCAGCATGAAATGATAGTTCATTTTTCCATACTTGGCCATCCTGCCTGTTTGCCGTAATTTTTAATGTATAGGGTTTATATTCCTGACTTCCGACATCTAATATCATCTTCTTATCTTCAGTCCATTCACCTGACCAAATCAAATCTGTGCTTTTGTCGTTAGAATAAATTTCAAGTTTTACTGCCTTAAATAAATTTTCGATGACAGATTCACTTAAAGAAAATCGCAACTCCGGTATTCCATTAGGCGAAGTGACAACACTAAAAAGGGCTCCTTTTTTTGTGAATGAATCAATATTAAACGGCAGAACCCGGGCACAGAATTGCCAGTTATTTCCCCGTTCTTCAATTTTAAGTAAGATTTTATTTGTGCCCTTTTTAAAAAATACGGGTATCAGATCTCCATCAGGAGTACACCCACGGGCGCTGGGATGATCCCACACTTCAATGCCATTGATCCAAAGTTTCCCGCCGTCATTTGTTCCCAGTGAAAAGATAAAAGTACCGTCTTCGTCAGCATTTATCTCCTTGTATGCGTAAGCTGCAACGAATGATTTTTTTGAAATTGCATTATCGAGGCTAATAATTGAATCCGTGCCGCTGTAATCTATCCATTTTACTTTGGCATTTTTCAATTTTACTGACTGACCGGTTTTTACTTTAGGATTATTTTCACCGCCATATTTAGATAGAAAATCATAATCAAATCCCGGAAGGTGAATTAATTCATTACTACTTTCTTCGAGAGGTAATGGTCCCAAAAGTTGCCAGTTTGTAATCCATTTATGGAATTGTAGTTGCTCCGACTGTCCGAATATTTGGTTGGCGCTGAAAAATGTCAGAAGAAATAGGAAAAAGGCAAGTTTACTTTTTTTAATATTCATTGATATTCTTTTTTAATAATTTTCCAGTATGACTCTCCATAAGGGTGAACAATAAAATTCCCTTTTATCCCTAATTCCCATGAAGGCCCGTCTGCCATCGAGGCAGGGGACTTCAAAAAAGTTCTTTTTATGCTTTGGCATATTCCTTCATTATACTTAGCGATTGCTCAATACTTATGATCATTTTTATCGAAAACCGGGGCTACATTTTCAATTTTAATTTCACTTCCGTCAGTCGGTAAGGTGATTAACTTTCCTCCCGGAGGCCAGGCATAATTTGTGGCTTCGCCACTTATGTATCCATAAGCCAGGATGATTCCACCTTTGTACGTCCCCCAATAATTGTTATAATGATCATGCCCGCAAAATGTCGCTTCTATATTTCCAACATCCAGAAATGCTTTATACACCGTCCCATCATCTTCTTCATAATATACCTTTTCCTTGGTCTTCCCGTTCAGTTTTATTGATTTATCATCTTTCAAATACTGGTATTCAATCAGCGGAATATGAAAAATTGAAATCGCTCTGATGGGTTGTTTATATTTTTTGGCTGTCTTTTCAGACGTCTTTTTGTACCAGTCCAATTGATCCTGTTTAATGGATTTATAGCCTTTTTTCGAACCGGAATCAAATGCGAAGATTTGCCAGGCGGGGCGTTTTTCACCATTGACGATTATGTCCACAACGTAATCATATTTCTCCTTCCATTCATTTTCGACATCATGTTTCCCGAGAACACCCCATTCTGAAACAGCAAAAACTTCCGCGATATCCACCCTTCCAAATCCTCCTTCCGGATCGTGATTTCCGAATACATAAAGCCATGGCCGCTCTAAACCATCAAAGAAATTAACGACAGAGGAAGCCAATAAACTCCCAAATGGTTTTTCTACGGTAAGTAAATCTCCGGTGATGGCAATCATATCAGGATTGTGCATTTCTACCAGTTTCCGGATTCGCTGAAAAGTGATGAGGTCTTTTTTCCATTTCCCTTCATCGGTACTTCCAAGATGTAAATCGGTCACTTGCAAGATGGTAATTGGCGAATTATTCGTCTTGATTATTTCGATTTCGAATTTATCTTTCGAACTCTTATTTATGCTTCTCTGCCCGAACACGAAAGAAAAGGAAATCATCAGCAGGAAAAGGATACCGATGTATTTTAATTTGGAAGAATATATCATATTAACATTTATTTAAACTCAGGTTGCCAGGTTCACAGTTTCTGCTTGAATCTTTAAACACTCCTAATATTCTTAAATAAGGAGGCCTTGTAAACTGTTATACTTTCCAGGTGATTTCACAGGCTATTTACTTACCTTTTTTTCATCGAATTTTAAAGATTAGACATTAAGGTTATAGGTTCTACAACGAATTTAATGGAAAAGTTAAAATAACAAATATCAAAACTCAAATAACAAATAATATCCAATGATACAAAAGTCAACAATCAAAACAAGGAAATTACAATAAAATTGAAAGTTGTAAAATATTGATAATAAGCTATTTGTCAAACTATTCTTGGTTTAAATTTAGCAAATCATATATTAGCTAACTCGAATTGTTTGAGATTTTTATATTGGAATTTATTTGAGATTTGTCAATTGTGATTTGGATTTTGAAAAGAACATCTCATTAAAATAACAGTAGAGCCAGGTTATATCTAATAATTCATTTCTTCTTGTCATTTGAATAAACCAAACCCCACGGCTCTCTGATTTTATCCATTATTTCCATGATTAGTATCGATTCATCCAATGGCATTAAGGGAGATTCTTTGAGGCCTGCTTTCATACATCGCATTACCTCTTCAGCTTCATAATTAAGCGCATTTCCAATTATCGGTTCTTCAATCACATCCACTTCCTTTTTATCTATGACTAAGGTTGCTTTGGTAGGAACAGCAAAAAGTTCATGGACTTTTATATATCCATCTGTACCGAGAATATATGCCTCATCGACTGCATTGGTTCTCAATGCAAAGGATAAGTCCGCAATTTCGCCTTTATCATATTTTAAAATCGCCACACCTTGTTCGTCAGAACCGACTTCTCCAATATGGCTGAAACCAACCGAATCTATTGGCGGTTTACCAATTATCTGCATGGCAAATGAAATCACATACACCCCAACATCTAGCAGGCTGCCGCCACCAAGGTACGGATTTAACTGCCGGGCTCCCGTAGGGAATATTCCTCGCGCACATCGTGAAGCCTTGACCATTCGTACTTCTCCAATGCGACCATCTCTAATCCATTGTATTACTTTTTTCAGCAATGGCACATGCCTCGGTATCATCGCTTCCATGAGAAATACATCTTCTCCACGCGCAACTCGCACCATCTCCCTCGCCTCACTGGCATTGATTGTAAATGCTTTTTCACATAAAACTGATTTCCCTTTTCGCATGAGCATCACACTATTTTCGAGATGAAAGGTGTGGGGTGTTCCAATATATACCACGTCAATATCCGAATCATTGGCTAACTCCCGGTAGGTGCCATAGGCTCTGGGGATATTGTACTTTTTGGCAAATGCATCTGCGCTTTCTTTTGTCCGGGAGGCCACAGCCACAAGTTCGGCTTCTGGCAATATTGCCAATGCTTCAGCAAACTTGCCAGAAATATTTCCTGTACTGATGATGCCCCATTTTATTTTTTTACTCATAATTTCATTTATTATAATTTTAAATCGGTACGCATTCGGAAAAGCACACCAGCAATATCAAAAAATTGAGTGCTTTTAAAAATCCAGACCTGGCCCAATTTCTCCTACTTTTTTGTCAACGAGAACCTTTAGTTTTTCCATATCTGAATCGGATGACTGGCTCAGTACAGTATTATCAATTTTAATAATATCCTCTTCTTCGGTTCTATTGTATCGTATTGGTGGAATATCGTTTCCACATACCAAAACATTATTTTGTACAGTATTCTGAAATGCTTTATGAAATCTCAATGGAGAGCGGGCAATATTATACACGATATTGTTTTCAACAAGTAAATCCGTAATCCCTTCATCAAGGAACATTCCATTGCTCTCCGCCCTCCCTGCATTGACGGTGACATCATGGATCAGATTGTTTGTGATCCGGCTATTAGGCTGCAAGCCAAGACAATAAATACCACCACCATCACTGAGCTTGTTCATAATATGATGAATGTGATTTGCGTTTATGGCATTCTCCCTGCATGGTGTTGGGTCAGGATTCCACATCCAACCTATAGAAATGCCGGTGTAGGGTAAGTTCCTGATTTCATTGTGGTCAATTAACGTGTTCGAAATCAATCCTCCCCAAATTCCAATAGCACCATAAAACTGCTTGCCGCAATCTTCTATCAAGGAGTGGCTGATTTTATTATTCCCGGATACCTGATCAGGCGCCGATTTCCACCATGGCACTCCGTTGATCAAACGATCATTGCCCTCTCCAATATTTATTCCGTTACCGGAAATATCATAAATATGGCTCTCAGATATCTCGCAATCCGAACAATTTTCACGTATCCAAATCCCGGAGCCCCCCGTATGCCTGATAATGCTATTACTAAAATCACAATTTTTAGCATGGTCAAGTTCAATTGCGGCAGGAACCCATGCTCTATTAATCTTGTCGCGATCATCATACATACAAGCCTGAACACCACAATATCCCTTGTTGGGTAACTGCCAACCGGTATGCTCAAAGGTTATTCCATTAAAACTGATAAAACCTACTTGTTTCTCCTGATTGCCTGCAATAGTAATCAACTTGGTAGCAACCGGAATTACTCCTTCTGTCTCGCTAATCTTATCATTTGGCATAGGGCGATAATAAATTTTCCGTTCCTCAAAATCACAATACCACTCTCCCTGATTATCGCAAAATTCCCGTGCATTCTCAAGAAAATAGCGCGGGTGTTTTCCCCAATTTGTAATATTAAAAAATGGAAGCCGTCCGCCAATAGAATCTACAGCAACAAGGTGATTTCTTTTCCAGTCAATGGACTTTACACCTATTCGGGTTATCGACCAATCGTGCATAAAAACCAATTCAAGTTCTTTGGCATTTTCTACTTTGGGAATCTGGTCCTTTTCAAAAAAGAAGTTTGTTCTGTTGTCTTTACCGGCCTTACGGACTTTCAGAAAATCATTATCCGGGAATCGGGCTCTTACCGCACGCTTGTCATTTACATAAAATGATCTAAAACTACCATGAAAATCTTTGGGGAGTGTCGCAGACCACAAATCTTCTTCTTCCCGCGTCCAGTTCCTTAGGGGAATCCCTCCGCTGACTATCGGTTTTTCTCCGGGCATCGCTTCCCATCGAACAGGAGCTTCTGCAGTACCTCCATCACTTATGCCCAATTCCAGTGGCTCTGTCAAACGGTAATAACCGCCAGATAGATAGATTGTCACCGGAACTTTCCCAGCTTTGGTTCTTGCCAATGCCGCTGCACGTTTTAAAGTCGCTATCGGATTTGATTTACTCCCTTTTGCATTATCATTACCGCCGGGAGCAACATATATTTCCAATCCGCTATTGCCACATCCCAATAGAGCTGTACTTAGCAATGCAATTATTAGATAGAATCTTGTGTTATTTATTTTCATGTCGGGTGTTGATTAAAAATTAATGATAAATTACGGAAGCAGGTGATACAGCTTATTCAAAATTAATATTCAGCGAATCAAAATCAGAAAAAACAATTTCGACTTGATCACCTGCCTTTGCAGGTGGGGATTCAAGTATGGAACCTGTTATTATAATATCTCCGGCATGCAAATACCGTCCATACTTCGGTAATATATTCGCCAGGTATAGCACAGCATCTATAAAGACCAACGCATTGGAATTTCCTTCCGATATTACTTTTCCATTGATTTCTATACGGCCATTTTCATTATTAAAATCGACTTCATCCAATGGGTATTTTCGCTGTGGCTGAATAAAACCACCATGTGAAAGCCCGTCTGCCATAAAATGTGCAAAGGCAGGAGCTGCGCCATCTTTACCGCCTTTCGTTCTGTTTGAGATTAACTCACTAAAACCACCGACACTTTCAATTGCAGATATCAACTCGTCACGCGTAGTTACCGGACCTGGTAAATCACTTTTCATTACAAAACCAATTTCTGCCTCTATCAACGGACTTCTGTCTGCGAATTCGGAACTACTCACTGTACTTCCGGATTGAAATTCATTGGACGCCAGCATAAAACCAAAACCCGGATTAAAATCATCTTTATTTGCGCCTCCCATTTTCCACCCCACCACTCGTTCACCTTGTTGTTCCAATTTAGACAACATTGCCATCTGTATTTGAATGGCTTTTTCAAGTTTGAGATTTGGAAACTGAAGGACTAATGCACTTGAAACACCAACTTTTTGTCTTACCTGGATGAGGTGATCTGCAATGGTTTCAATATCTGCTCCCGCTGCCAATTGATCTGTGAAGTCATTTTCAGCAAATGAATTTTGATCTTTTTTTTCTGATTGGCAGCCGGCTAAAATTACTACCAGGCAGAAAACAAAAAACAGTGAAAAATATCCGAATTGATTTTTAATTTTTACATTAATCATACTATTTATCTTTTATTAGTTGATTTGAAATAATTATAAAACTGAGCAATAATCTCTTCAAAAAACTTCGCTTACCTTAGCATCGCCCCATCGGCAAACCTTTAGTGACCGAGGAATGTTTCTGGCGACGAATAGTCTAATTCCTCCGAGGCGACTTTTCTAAAACCTCAATGACATCGTGGAAGGGAATTTAACACCTAAAAACAAATTTATCATATTCAACGATAGCATTCACAATCTATATATTTTCTTATTCAGGGATACTAATGTATTTCCATACTACCTTGCTTCTTCCCACTAAATCTGTGGCGGACACACGCAAGCGGTAGCTCCCCGGTTTGCTAATATTAAAATTGATATCCACTGTAGCGCCACCATTTTTTTCAGTAACTACCGCATTCCACCTGTTAGTCCACAAGTCTGTATAATCTTCTTCATCAGGGCCATACAATTCCCAAAGTACATATTGATTGTTATGAATTCCTGTAGAATCCGCCCCCTGGGTGTAGAAAACTTGTGAGGATCCTTTATTTACTAGCGCCCGGGCAGAATAAGTATTTTTTCCCGTTGATGCTACCTTGACTGTTAGCTCAGGTGGTACTCCATCCGGACGTCCCGGAATTCTGGCAGAAAATATAATTTCACTTTCACCATTTGATAAAACCTCCACCCTTCCATCATTCCTGATTTTAACTATCTCCCGGTATTCATTCAAATTTAAACCTTCCAGGTCCCAGAATAAATCATATTCTACTCCGAGTCGAATACAGCGTTCTATTTCCACTAAAAAATTACTCATTATGGTTCTGTACTTGACACCGAAACTATTTTCACGCTCCAAATTCAGCTCCGGAAGACCGGTTATATTACCAATACCCATTTTGACATGACCGAGATTATAATATACCGGTATTACGATTGCCACCTCTGCAGCATGTTTTAGTTCTTCCAAATTACGTGCTGGGAAATTATCTGCATGATTTCGTAAATTCCTCGTTAATGCCAGGTACTCGCTATACGGAACTGCCGCCAGCCTATGCGTATCCCAAAAGAAAAACAGTGTGCCTCCCTGATCATAAGCATGCGTCATAAACCAATATGCATCAGAACGATCGACTTGACCATAAACACTCATCCCCCATTGCTTATCCGTTAAACGGGCTGCGCCACGTAAAAAACCATAAATTATACCACTTAGATTTTTAGGATCATCAACCGGAATTTGACAATCGAAGGACATATTCAATTCGGGCAATACCCGCTTGGCTCCAAACCGTCCGGGTGGTTCAAAAACCATAGCATTTGGCGGTGACCCTCCCCCTTCAGATAATTGATAAATCGCCGAGCTAACCATTGTTTCCCACGAATAAATATTCTCCTGTAAGAAATTAATAATACCAATATCAACATCATCCCGATCGGCCAATCCGTTTATCAAACGAGTCGGGCCTTCTTCATACTTCTTTTTATGATAGACTTTTTTAAACTCATCAAAGGCTTTTTGAGGAGTTATCGATTTTCGGAAAGTAGGATCTTTTTTGAATTTTGGTCTGATCACATAGTCCCTGGTGCCAACCATGGGCTCATCAAAAAATATGACCGGACCTATGTAATTACTCTGATACAAACACTCCGGATATAGTACGTCCTCTCCTCCAATCCCCCAATAATATACGTTTTCCTCCTCAATCCACTTTGCCTGCTGAGCATCGACACGGAAGCAATTTATACCTGCCTCTATCATTTCAAAATAATTTTCTTCCGTCAATCGAACATATTCATAATCAGAGTCATCCCACTTGCGAGTCTCATCCACCATTTTTGTATTGTGGGGAATACCTATCAACAAATCAGGATTAAGAATGACAATAACCGGATTTTCCGGAGGTACTGGAATTTCGCCACGTTTACGGCTGTCAAGTATATAATCAATTCCTAAATATTTGACCTTCTTTTCCAATAGCTCAATCGGATTATTCCCATCTACAAATCTGGGGAAAAGGTATTTCCAGACACCCGTTGCAGGGAATACGGGGTTTCCGGAGTTTTGATGTACATATTCAACCGGTCCCGAGCCGCCCCTCGAAAGAATATATCTTGAGATGTTTTGTTGAGCAATATCCAAGGATTCTGAAGGATAACCGCTGGAAAGTATCCATACGGAATAAATCTGCCCACTTTCCTTTTCAGCCACCAATTGAAGCCATTGGTATGGCATATTATTTATTTCTTCAACCGCCCCGGCTGTTAATTCAATTTTCCTGACCACAGAACCGGGGATCTCTTCCGCTACGGAGACATAGGTGAGTTTATAACCGGGTTTCCCAATTGGATTTAAAACTTTAGCATTGACGCTTAAGAAAGGGAATAAACTGGTTATAACTATGGATATGAGAAATACAATTGTTTTCATATAATGCTATCTAAAAAATGATGATTAATCCGCACTTAAAATTTATATTTATAACAGATTTAATTAAAATAAACTCTTTAAAAACTCTTCAAGACTTCCGTCATATTCGGCCTCAGCCAAAAACTCTGTCCCATGCTGATTGCCCCAGGAATAGTTGATAATCAGCTTTCCTTTATACTCACAAAAATCAATATCGGAGTTATTAATGTTTTCCGCTTCAGCAATTAATTTTCTCTGGGCTTCTGAAAGATGTGAATTGGCAATTTTCTTGTCCTCCTCAGAGGCTCTTAAAACCGGGTTGAAAGGACTGGATTCCCAGCTAATTAAATCCCTTGATCTGACAACCCGCATTTCATACCCTTCGAATGCCTCCAGGTAAAAATTATAAAAATAACCATCCAGATACCTCAATGCATGAGGGGCTGTGTAGCGATCTTTGGAATAAGTACACTCTTTTGGCAATGGTTTCCAATTTACTAAATCTTCTGAAGAAGCAAACCTGGCAGTAAACCTCTTCCCCGCTTCTTCTGCCGGTTTCCCGATTTCGTACATTAGGACATATCTATTATCTGCTTTGCAAAGAGCTGTATTAAAAATACCATACCCCGGGAGATGCAGCAGTGTACGCTTTTGCCAGCTTTGCAAATCCGATGAAACAAACATGGCGATATTTTCACCATCCCAAATATCCACTGCAGTTACATATACAGAATCGCCATTGACAAACGCGCTCCCCAAATGATAACCTTTGGCGAAGGCCGCTGTGGCTTCTCCGCTTTCGTGATCTATAAAACGGGAATAGGAATCACCGGTTGTATTTGGTTTATAACCTTTACGTACGTATTCATACCGATAGACCTTGTTTTTGAATACAACAGGAGTTGTTTCAACAAGATCGCAATCAATTGTTCCCCGTTTTTTTATTTCCGTTCGACCAATTTCATCATCAACCTTTTTCTTTTCACCGCATGAAAAAAACATAAGGATGAGCAGTGAGGTAATTGTGAAATATTTTAGTTGAGTTTGCAGCATGGAATGATATTTAGGTTGCATAAATGTTAATATAAATTGCCTTTTAAGGCAGATTAAAAAAAATATAATGTTGGGTTATTGTGCGAATATAATGGGTAATGGATTAATGATAAAATGATCGTGTGTTAAAATTACAGAATAGCTGTATAAATCAATAAAAATTCATAATTGTAAACATAGATGGGCAGTTAATTTTCTATGAAGACTCCATGTGAAAACATGGGTAATCTATTCTTCAATAGTAATTGAATATGTCGCAGAAAATTGCTCATTTGCCGGAAGTTTAATAAGCCCCTCCTTGGTCTCAAAATTTCTGTCAGAATCAACACTATCCGCAATTCCAATCCATGGTTCAATACAAATAAAATTGGCGTTTGGCTTTGCCCAGATACCTAAATTGGGAAAATCCTCAAAGCTCATAGTAAGTACCTGTTGTGATTTATTACTTTTCAAGCTTACCCTGGATGAGTTCAGATTTTTAAATACCAAAGCGTCATCATCAAAAAGGTGTGGATGTAAATTGAGAATTGCAGTATTATCGAAAAATGGAATAGGCTCTTTGTCAATCAACCCGTTTTTTAGCACTCGCCATGTAGGGCCTGTTTCCGGTTTTTCAAACTCCAGGTAATAATCATCATAGCTCTCACCCTCATTGACCGGGCACCTGAAACCGGGATGACCTCCCTGCGAAAATAGCATCTCCTCATCTCCGTGATTGACTACTTTATGCTCAACAAGCAACTTGTTTTCTTCAAGAATATAGCTAATCGTAATTTCAAATTTAAATGGATATATCTTCAGAGACTCCTTGCTGTATTTCAATCCAAAAGCGAGGCTATCTGCTGTTTTTTCAACCAGAGCAACATTATTATTTTTTCTGAAAAAACCATGTTTTGGACAATTGTATTCCTGTCCTCGATGAAGAAATCCGTCACCTTTCAAACATCCGATTATGGGAAATAAGTTCGGTGCATGAGCTGCCCAAACGTCAGGATTCCCATCCCAAACATATTCCTTATTACTTTTTATTGATTTAATACTGCACAATTCAGCGCCTGTTTCTTTTACCGAAATCTGAAGAAAATTGTTTTTTATAGTTTGCATAATAACTCGGCTAAAATCTACTTTTATTGTGTGCGAAAGATAGTGGGTAATTGAACTAAGTCCCAAAATTGATAAATATAAGTTGATCGATATATTCTATTTACTGAAAAGCCAATTATTATTCCAATGCCGAGTAAAACTAACTTTCTTAGGCCAGTAATGGTATTTAACCCACTTATTTCAAGGCTTTACAGTTGCTTTAGATTCCTGCTGTACGAAATTATTTTTAAATTTTTAAAACCCTACTGACATACTGTTGTCACTACCTGCTATTTACTTTGAATTATAAATTTTATTCAACCTTTTAAAAACAAAACAATGGAAGTAAAAAATGTAGATCCCGCTAAAGTATTTTATCATTCAGAAGAGACCACTTTGAATGGTGTTCATGGTGTAGCCAATCGTGAAATTGACAAAATGTATGACGAGGCAAAGAAAATGGGTCTGGAGGAAGTTGCTCCTTTGCAATTTACGTATTTTGGTTTTAGTCCGGAGACCAGCTTTACCCTGGAAATTGCCATGGTTGTGGCGGAAGAAAAACCCTATAAAGGTCAATACAAATTCAAAGACATGGATGAATTCAAATGCGCATCAACCATCCATAACGGCAGCATCAATAAAATTGGTGAAACTTATGAAAAATTCATGCCCGAATTGGTAAAGAGTGGCAATAAAATGACTGATCAGATCAGGGAAGTTTATCTCAAATTCATCGATCTGGATTCTCCTGAGAATGTTACTGAAATCCAGGTAGGAGTAAATTGAGATGTTGATATAAAGAACATCCTTTTACTATGGTGTAAGAATGCAAGACATCCGATGTTTGGGAAACATCGGATGTCTCTGTGATTTGTATTGAACACAACTTTTGTCAACGAGAAAAATATCAAATTCAAAAACATATGCCATTGCAAAGAGTGAAGTAATCTGTAAATGAAAGAAGGTTAAAAATATAAATGTGTAGAATTTCGGTAATTTTACCTGACCTATAATTCAAATAAAAGATTGCCAAAATAATGTAAAAATGAATCGAATCGACAGACTACAGGCCATTCTAACTCAATTGAAAAGTAAAAGAGTGATTACAGCCCAGGAGATGGCGGATCGGTTTGAGGTGAGTTTGCGCACTATTTACAGGGACATCAGGGCGTTAGAGGAAGGTGGAGTTCCAATTGGCGCGGAAGCCGGAATAGGCTATTATTTATCAGAAGGTTATCATTTACCCCCGGTTATGTTTACACGAGAGGAAGCCAATGCATTGTTGATGGCTGGTAAAATATTTGAAAAACATACGGATAAAAACCTACAAACGCATTTTAATGATGCCCTTTATAAAGTGAAGGCTGTACTTGATATGGAAAAAAAGGAGGAATTGGAAGACCTTGAAACCAAAATTTCGATTGATCCTTTTGGGTGGCAATTCAGAGATCACACCGCCAACATAATGGTTTCAAAAATTCAATCCATCCTGCCTCACAGAAAGCTCATTAAAATCATTTACCATGCCAGCTATTCAGGAGAATCAACTGAACGCGTGGTAGAGCCCATCGGATTGTGCTTTTACAGAAATCAGTGGCATTTGATAGCCTACTGTCAACTGAGAAATGATTATCGAGATTTCAGGACCGACAGAATAGAAAAATTGGAAGTAATTCAGGGGAAATTCAGTAAAACAGATCACATATCCTTGAAAAACTATCTTGACAAACTTCAGGAAGGGACAGAAGTTGAAATCGTGAAAGTTCTGTTTCCCAAAAAGTTCTCAAAACATGTCGAAGAATCAAAATATTATTATGGATGGGTTGATGAAGAAGAAACCGGAGATCAGGTAGAAATGAAATTTGCAACCATGAGCCTTGAGCTCATCGCCAGGTGGCTGTTGATGTCTGGGAAAAATTTTAAAGTCGTCAGCCCAAAAAGTCTGAACAACAGAATTAAAGAACTTATCTTGGAGCTCAATGATACCCACCTGTAGCTTCAACCATAGTCCTCATTCCTGTCTGCGACAGACAGGTGCAATGAGGACTTTTTAATTGCTTTAATCATTATTTACCTTCAAATTTTGCTTTTTATATTTTCCGATTTAATCGATTTCATCCCAGTCACAGATGATGACTAGCAAGATTGTGTATAAATCGTACACTCTTTTGGTTGTAGTCAATGTTTTTATCGATATTTAAATTATCCCAAATCAAACTGTTTAATATTCACAAAGAAAAAATGATTGATTTCAAGAAGCGGAAACTATTTATTACGATACTGATCAGTGCAATTTTTGTGTTGTACGCACTAAAAACATCCGGTCAGGATCACTCATTGGAAAGTCGAAAATTTCAAGGTATCCCAAGTCTGGCCATCAGCTCAAAAGGTCAGCTTTGGGCAACATGGTATGCCGGCATCACTCCTGGTGAAGATCAAAACAATTATGTCGTTGTTGCTACCAGTGGAAATGATGGTAAAACCTGGACGGAAATCAATATCATTGATCCAGATGGTGATGGCCCCATTCGTGCGTTTGATCCGGAGTTGTGGATGGACCCGATGGGAAGGCTCTGGTCTTTTTGGGCGCAATCAATTGGTCATGATGGAACGATTGCCGGCGTTTGGGCAAGCACTAACAACAATCCGGATAAAGAAAAATCCAATTGGTCGCCGCCCAGGCGCATCACAGATGGAATTATGATGTGTAAACCAACCGTCCTTTCATCTGGCGAGTGGATGTTGCCAGCATCAACCTGGAGGGACACTGACAACAGCGCCAGGGTTGTGGTCTCCACAGACAAAGGTCAAAATTTCAACATTCGGGGTGCTTGTAATGTGCCGAGGGAAGTGCGAAGTTATGATGAACACATGATTGTTGAACGTCAAGACCTTTCCTTATGGATGTTGCTCCGCACGTCATACGGAATTGGAGAGAGTATCTCAAAGGATCGTGGGGAAACCTGGAGTACTCTGGCACCATCTTCCATCCGGCACCCATCCGCCCGTTTCTTTATCCGACGGCTTCGCTCTGGCAACTTGCTGCTCGTGAAGCATGGACAAATTAGTGAGAAAACTGACCGTTCACATCTGACCGCCTTTTTGTCAAAGGATGACGGTCGCACATGGTCGGATGGATTGCTGCTCGATGAAAGAAGCGGCGTTTCGTATCCTGACGGTCAGCAGGGGCAGGATGGAACTATTTATATCATCTACGATTATTCCCGCACAGACGCCAGGGAGATCCTGATGGCAACCTTCACTGAGGATGATGTCGTGGAAGGGAATCCGGATTCGAGTAGTGTTTCATTGCGGATAGTAGTGAGCAAGTATCCTGATAAAGGAAATCAGGAATAAATAATATTAACCTTACTCACCGGCTATACTTGTCTTAATGTAAGAACCTACTTCCATTCGTTTAGTTAAGAAGATAATTGTCTTACATCTCCCCTAACCCTCCCCAGAGAGTGAAAATAGGAGCTTAACTAAATGACATGGGAACCTACTTCATCATTGTTATAAGTTCCACTTGTTAGCTCTTCCAGATTTGTGATCTGAAAGTAAATATTCTTTTTTCCCTGCTTTACTTCCTGACAAAGACAAACTACAAACACTAACGAAATTAATAGCGCAAGACCGAATAAACTTCCTGTCAAATCCGGATCCGGGACTGTAAATCCTGAATTGCTATATTACGGAACTGCTTTGGCACATATGCACTATGTACTGTGAGTAGGTTGTTTCATTGCAATTATGATTTCAGCGGGAAAAGTATTTTGGCTTATTTGTTCTATTTTCTCAATTTGAAATCCAACTTCTTTCAGATCATTTACAATTGAAACAGGGCGGCATCCTGTCAGTAAATCAGGGATTTTCTTTGCAATCCAGTGCCAACATTTATTATACCATTTTTGCCCGAAAGCCATTGTTGATATCACAGCTCTACCCGATGGTCTTAATACTCGATAAAATTCTGATATTACTTTTTCAAAATCATTTACAGGCAACAGGTCGATCATGAAATTATTCACCACAAGGTCAAAAGAATTGTCTTTAAAAGGAAGGTGATAAGCGTTTCCGATTTCCAGGATATAATTACCATGATTTAATTTACTTATGCGTTTATTAGCACGAGTTAACATACTTGGTGAAATATCAATTCCGTTATCTTTTCCACCCGGATTTCGCTTTAGTATTTCTTTAAAGACCTGTCCGGTACCAACAGCCACTTCCAAAATACTTTGTCCATCCTTTATATTTGCAATTTCAATTACTTTTTTAGCCGCTTTGGATTCTGTAAGCAAACCCCAAAGATCATAGAACCAGGCAATTTTTGAATAGCTATCTTGTACCTGCTTCTCAGAGAATTTTCTATTTAATAATTTTTGCCCCATTGAATTACACAATTTGGCGTTGTGCTATTGTTCATACCTATATTGTAATAATACTAATCTAATGAATATTCAATTGAATGAAAAGAACCATTAGCAGCAAGGGAGTGTATTTCTGCGATCTTCAGTTCTTTCAGATTTGTAATCTGAAATCGAAAAACCGATATTGCTATCTTATGAACTAATATGATATGCATGAAATTAATTGCAACCGGCGAAATACAATTCCTTATCAGGATTGCAAATCACAAACAGCTTGGCAGCTTGGGGCTAAGCCATGGCTCCTTTTTAGTAATTGATAAATTTCTCGTTTTCATAACATGTAATTCCCTTATCAGTTCCAATCCAAACAGTTCCATCTTTGTCAAAAGCTATGGAGAGAATATTGTTACTGACCAGTCCGTTGTCTTTAGTATAAGTGATCCATGATGAGCCATTAAAAACAGATATCCCTGCTTTTGTCCCGAACCAAATGTTACCTTTCGTATCACCACTTATTGCCTGAACGAAGTTATCAACGAGTCCATCATCAGTAGTATAAACAGTCCAGTTATCAAGCGTGTTATTGCCAGTATGTTTAGCAATTCCCTCATCTGTGCCAAACCATTCTGTACCATCAGGAGCTATGAAGATACTGCGAATATTGTCAGAAGGCAGGATAATTGGTCCCCATTGAGCAAAATTGGATGCTCCCGAAATTCCATCAACATCATCACGGTAAACTCTGATAATACCTACACCCACAGTTCCTACGTAGAGTGAATCTCCTCTAAGATTAGTAGCCATTGAGGTTATCGGATATTCCTCAAACATCATTTCAGGGTAATACAAGTCATAAGAAGGAGTCAGCCATTTATCATTACTCAAGGCCGATATTCCCTTATCTGTTCCAATCCAGCGGATAGAATTATTCCCTGCTGCAATACTTACAACAGCTTTACTTAAAATGGGTGTATTTTCAGAATTAAAGATAACGGCTTCTGTTCGGTCGTCAATTGGCAACCTGGCAACCGCAGCTCCACTGGTTGAAGCAATCCAGAGTTCAGACCCGTCCGGATTAACAACGTAAGTAAGGCCTTTCAGATCCTGGTTTGGCAAATTCTTAATCTTATTATAAAGTTTCCAGTTTTCTCCATCAAAACTTACTATCCCGGTATCAGAACAAAACCATTTAACATTATCATTATCCACAATAATAGAATTAACATTCTTTACTGAAAAATCTTTGTCTTTGGAGTCGCTATCAGATTTCTCCTTAACAGCAGACGCCTGACCATTCACTATATTTTCAGGCATGGAAAATAACCCAATGGCAATAATTATAGCAGCAGTAACAAGATTTCTGCACCTGAAAATATTTTTCTTTGTAGTTCTATTATTCATGATCAAGAGGTTAATATGTGATCGATTGAACAACTAAAGTTAACTTCTTTTAATAATATACAAACAACATTTGCTATTGAAAAAAAACTAACCAAGGGCAATCGAGTTTAGAAAAATTCAACATCCTGCACCTCGGTCTGTGGTTTTTTAGTTTATTTTTGCTTTAAATCCGATTGCCATGAAACCTGACCTCGTCTAATAATTTGTATATTTACTTTGCATTCAAGTATATCGATATGACGCGGCTGCTAAAGAATCGTTTAGGAATCAGGTTATAAAAATTGCAAATATAAAGTTTGGACCAATGAAAATATAGAGATGAAAAGACGTGATTTTATAAAGGTCTCTTCGGCAGCAGGAATAGCCGGACTTATGGGGCCGGGAGACTCAGCAATGGCAAATACTACTCCTTCAGTTGCAGACGGATTTGACCTTCATCCGTTTATCAAGGAACATCCCGAAGCAGTTTTTATAAATCTTACCTCGGTAAAAGAAAAAACTGACTCTAAGCCAATTTATGATGCTGCATATAAGCTTGCAAACGAGATGTTTGTTAAAACCACAAATGGAAAGGGCTATTCTAATTCAACTAAAATAAACTGTAAACCTAACTGGACATGCAATGGCGGGCCAAGTTCTGACTTAGTGTCAAAGCTGGGAATAACTACTGATCTCAATTTTATTGAAGGCTATTTGAATGGTGTTAAGAATACAGGCCCACAGAATTATTATTTAAGAGAATGTGCCTGCCCTCAGAGATGGGAAGCCAACGGGTGGACCGGGATGGCGGAAAGAAACAACTTTGATCTGAGAGATTTATCCTCAAAGGACTACTGGGACCTGGAGCCCGACGACCTGATTTTCAAAGAGGTTGACGGAGTTATTTTCAAAAAAGTGGGATATATGGCACCGATGAACGCGCCTGACACCTTCCTGATAAATATTGCGAAATTTAAAGCGCATCAGATGGGAATTACTGGCGCGATTAAAAACCTTCAGGGGATAACCGGTAGAAAATTTCACCAGTTCTGCGGTGGCCATTTTGATATCTTTAAATCATATGATAAGCGTTATCACCAGTTTTTCCAGCCTGACTATATGACCGAAATCAAGGAACTGCATAAAAAACATTTACAAATTGGCTTACCACGCTGGGGCTCCCGGATGGACAGGCCTCCCCACGGTGGTGGTGTATTTATGGAGCAATGGGTTCAGCGAATGCTTGATTCTTACAGTATTACACCGACAGGAATAAATATTGTTGAGGGTATATACGGTCTCGATGGCAACGGTTTTGCAAGCGGGCCTCATGATGGGAAAGGCATGACTTACATGAGTAATAATGTGATTTTCGGGAAGGATGCCTTTAGGGTTGACATTATAACACACTGGCTGGCCGGCCATGAACCAGGCAATTTTGGACTTTTCCATATTGGCATAGAACGTGGTCTATCAGATGTTATTGACCCACTCGATATCCCGGTTTATCTTTGGAAAGACGGTAAGGCAAAAAAAGTAAAACTTGATTCATTTAAAAGGACACCTCTTCTTACAAGTTATCTAAGAAGAAATTATGACGGGCTTAACGAAGATAAATATCATTTGTGCGATGAGCCTTTCAATTATAGTTCATGGAAAACAATAGGAAAAGTTATCCAGCGTGAAAATCCTTCGATTCGGGCACTCGGGACTGATTCAAATGATCGGGTTATTATGGAAGTTTCCGTACCGGAAAAGGGTGATGTTTATGTAGATATTCTCAACCGGCATGGTGAATTAATCTGGCGTATGGAAGCAGATGGGCTTGAACCCGGAAAGCATGAGGTGGTATGGGATGGATTCTCTCAACCTGGGCTTTATAATGTGTATGTGAAAGGTATGGGCTGGGATGCTGAGAAAGAAATGGTGATATATACTTGAGGAAAACTCATATAACATAAGATTGATTACAAACCCTATTGCAATCGAATCCGGGATTCCAAATCCTGAATAGCTTGAAGATAAATAATCCGAATTGATATGGATTGGACTTTACGCAGGTTTTCCTTAACTTAATACAAGTTTAAACCAAAATAATCATCATGAAAATCTTTCAAACTATTGCCATTGTGCTGGCAACTATGATTGCCAGTTGTTCTACGCCTAAAAAGGAAGCCCCCGTTGAAACAAAAACACCCACTCAGGAATTGGAAGGGGTGTGGAAATTGACTGCTGGTAAACACATCTACCCCGATACGGTGGTAGAAGTTACTAACTTCGGTAAGGTTAAAATTTTGGTGGGTGGCCGTTTTGCCCACGGAATTCAGGCTACTGATTCTACCGTAACTGCTGGGGGTGGCACCTATGAATATGACGGACAGACTTACACAGAAAACATCAAGTATTTCACCATCCCTAGTCTTGTAGGCCAGTCTGTAAAATTTGAAACAAGTCTGGAAGATGTTAAATGGACTATTTCCGGAACAGTAACAGTTGATGATGAAGACATAAAGATAGAAGAAGTCTGGAAGCGGGTAGAATAACCAGCTCTTTCAGATTTGTAATCTGAAAGCAATAAACCAATGTTCCTACATTGCCTATTGACAGAGGCAATCAAAATATACACGAAATTTATTGCTCAAGACCGAATACAATTCCACTTACATCCAGGTTCGGGATTGCAAATGCCAAACAGCTTGGTCTCAAATCCCAAACAGCTTTACAGCACACTGGTTTTCGGTATGCTGTTCTAAAATCTCAAGCAATAGACAATTAGGAGGTTAGCACTTTAAGGAATTGTCGTTAAGGCTAAATCAAGGGTGGTTTATTCGGGCAATTTTATTTTTAATTGTTTGATAAAGCGTTATTAAAAAGTATTTTTGAAACTGAAATTTAAATATTTATGGCAGAAATAGTAAGAATGCCCAAGATGAGCGACACCATGGTTGAAGGCGTAATTGCTTCCTGGTTAGTAAAAGTGGGCGATAATGTAAAATCCGGTGATATACTCGCCGAGGTTGAAACAGACAAAGCAACCATGGAATTGGAATCCTATGATGATGGCACAATTCTTCACCTTGGAGTAAAAGAAAAGGAAGCGGTAAAGATTGACGGTGTGATCGCGATTATTGGTAAAAAGGGGGAAAATATTGATGAACTCCTTAAATCCAGCACGGAAACTAAATCTGCGCCAAAAGAAGATGACCAACCTGCTGAAAATGAAAGCACACCAACTAAAACTATTGATACAAGCAACATCAATGCAAGCCTGGTCACCATGCCAAAAATGAGTGATACCATGACTGAGGGGGTCATTGCGAATTGGATGAAGAAGGTGGGAGATGATGTGAAATCAGGTGATATACTGGCGGAAGTGGAAACCGATAAGGCAACCATGGAATTGGAAGCCTACGATGACGGCAAGTTATTGTTTATTGGAGTAAAAGCCGGATCTTCAGTTCCAATTGATGGGGTAATTGCCATCATCGGCGAAGAAGGTGCTGACTATCAGAAATTGATCGAGGCTCATGACGCTGTCAGCAAACAAGACAACCAACCGGTTTCGGAAACAAAATCAGAAGAAGCACCACCAAAAATAGAACCAAAAGTGGAACCAAAACTCAATGGAACACCCACTTCTGATGGAAGATTGATCGCTTCTCCTTTGGCTAAAAGACTTGCAAGTGATTTGGGATATGATATTAGTAAAATTCCGGGAACGGGTGAAGGCGGAAGAATAATAAAAAGAGATGTGGAATCTTATGCTCCTGTAGCATCGACTCCAGAGACAGTTACTACAACTGATCAGTCAGGTGCTTCTATTCAGCTACCTGCGATTGTCGGTGAAGAAGCTTTTGAAGATATCCAGCTATCGCAAATGAGGAAAACCATTGCTCGCAGACTTTCCGAAAGCAAGTTCACCTCACCACATTTCTATCTTACCATGGAAATCAACATGGACAAGGCAATAGAGGCAAGAATTAGTTTAAATGAGATTTCACCAGTGAAAATATCATTTAACGATCTCGTGCTAAAAGCTACTGCAGCAGCGCTGAGGATGCATCCTAATGTAAATGTTTCGTGGCAGGACGACACTTTGAGATACAACAAGCATATTCATATTGGAGTTGCTGTGGCAGTAGAAGAAGGACTTTTAGTTCCCGTCGTCAGGTTTGCGGACAACAAATCCTTATCGCATATTTCGGCGGAAGTAAAGGAATTGGCAACTAAGGCAGGAAATAAACAATTACAACCATCTGACTGGGAAGGAAATACATTTACAATTTCAAACCTGGGAATGTTTGGAATTGAAGAGTTCACCGCCATTATCAATCCTCCGGATGCCTGTATTCTGGCAATAGGAGGAATTAAACAAACCCCGATTGTGAAAGATGGTCAGGTAGTTCCCGGTAATGTCATGAAAGTCACGCTTTCTTGTGATCACCGGGCAGTTGATGGTGCAGTTGGCGCCGCATTCCTGAAAACATTGAAAGGTTTACTTGAAGATCCTGTCAGGATATTAATTTAAACCCGTAAGAATATAATTCGTTAAATAAATAACTAATAAAAGGCTGAGTTCTATAGTTTGAATATAGGTTCGGCCTTTTATATTTTTCAATAAATAAAAGATTATGACAAAGATAAAATCGACGACTGTAATAGCAATAAAACACAATGGCCAGATAGCAATTGGAGCAGATGGCCAGGCAACGATGGGAAATACTGTTGCTAAAAGTAATGTCAGAAAAATAAGAAAACTTCAGGACGGCAAGGTTATTACAGGCTTTGCAGGTAGCACCGCTGATGCATTCACCTTGTTAGAAAAATTTGATGAAAAGCTAAATTCTTACGGTGTAAACATGAAAAGAGCTGCCATAGAATTGGCAAAAGACTGGAGAACTGACAGATATCTGAGAAGATTGGAAGCTATGCTTATTGTGGCAGATAAGGAAGAAATTTTAATCATCAGCGGAACAGGAGATGTATTGGAGCCTGATAATGGTATTGCGGCCATTGGCTCCGGGAGTATGTATGCACAGGCGGCTGCAGTTTCGCTAAAGAAACATGCTCAAAAATTGACTGCCGAGGAGATGGTGAAGGAAAGCTTGCACATAGCTGCAGATATTTGCATCTACACCAACCATAATATTAATGTAGAAACACTTTAACTCAAATAATTCGGGGGATATAGATGGGCTCTATTTATATTATACTCTAAATACCAGGCAATCAATTACCTTTAAAGTCTGGCAGGCGCACTTGTTTCCTATATCACAATTTCTCCATGAGTTATTGAGATTAATCGGCAGGTGATGGTTTCGTTTTTCGCTTCCTGAAATCTGCAATGATGGCCAAATATTCATCAGCATCGTTGAAATAAATTGAATTGGCAGCAACATTTTCAAAGTGGCCTTCTGCCACTTCGAAATATGCTTCTATTCTTTCATCAATCTGAATTAAAGGAATATTGCCCTGCATGGCTTTTACATATAACTCAGTACCGAGTTCATAGTTAAATACCCCTTTTTGATAATTAATTTCATCTTTTATAATTCCTTTGAAATATGGAATTTTCCAGTTTTCCAAATGTTCTATTGACAACCATGTAGAATCTAAAAATGAATTAAAATAAGATCCAAGTACATCGACAGTATCGATTAATTGATTGAAATCCATTTTTCGGATTTCATCTGTGATGGAAATTCCTTTATACAAATAAGCAAAGCTCAATCGTTCATTTAATACATAATTTTTTGGATTAAAAATAATAGCTCGCTTATACCTCAATACATCCTTGTCATATTCATCTAAATTTGCATAGTCGTTAGGGTTATAAGCATTAATCTTCATTTTATATGGATCCTGGACTTTCCGTCCTTTTTCAAATTCAGTCAATAATACCTTATTTTCCAATAATTGCCAGGATGGATCCTCTGGCAGATGCATTTTTATAAATTTTTCCGGAGGTACCAGAAAATAAGTATCGAGGTCAATTTTTTTTTGATGTTTGTATAGATCATAAGGATTTCCTGTTGCCCAGGTTACATCTAAAAGATACCATGATCCATGGATATAGACTGCATTCCAGGCATGATTCGTGCTTTTGAACTTTTGATTTTTCTGATAACCTAACCCCTTAGCATATCCTTCAATAACTTCAACTTTTATATCCGACTTTTCACAAAAGTATTTAAACAGAAAACTAAATCCGGAACACAATGCCTTACCGCTTCCCAACACATCATTTACACCCTGTTCATCATATTGGTCCAGATGATAAGCCAATATATCATATTCAATACTGGTGGCTATCCAGACATAAAAAGCTCTTACTTTATCATAGTCATTGTATAGGTTTTCCGTGAGTTTGTCAACTAAAAGTTGCGGATGAAATATTAGCTGACTCCTGACTTCCGAAACATGAGCGTCAACACTTTTAAATCTTGAGTTTTCAAATTTCACCTGGCCATAAGATGTCTGTAATTGCAACAAAATAATAACCGGTAAAATCATGAAATGTCTCATATGTTGTCTAACTTCGGCCTACTAAGTTATATATAGTGCCTAATCGGAAACTCTGCTAAATCTGAAATGTTTCTTTTGGCGATATTTTCATTTTTCTCAACTCGCTGATACTAAAGCATCACCGAATTTCGAGAAAGTAAAAATCTCATCCAATATAAATCATTTCATAAAAATAGACAGTTTCCGTTCAAGCACTACATAGTGTTTCTAAAAAAACGATAAAAAATCCATAAAAATTATGCATGCCGCTAATCAAATAAGTTCCGGATCGTTGCTCGCGCTCATAGTTGGACTCATTGTTTTTGTGATAATATCCGTACTTATTTTCAGGAAAAAGCCCAGATAGTGAGGCTGATGCTTTATTACCTGTACTCACCATCGATGGCAGGCATGCGTCTCATTTGTGCTTTTTAATCACAATTTTACATGTATGCACCCAAGGACAAATTCGAAAATTAGGCTTTAGTAGAAATCTCATTATTTTTGTCCTCTTATTAATTGATACGGATGAAATTAAGCGCTTTTTCTAAAAGCAAATATCTATGGCCAGTGGTGCTGGGCTTTTCTTTGCTTGTTTACGCAATAGGCATGCTTGTTACCGTGATGGAAATTGACGGTGCTGTTTATGCCGAAATATCCAGGGAAATGGTAGAAAGAGGGAATTGGCTTGAACTTTTCCTAAAAGGTCAGGATTGGCTTGATAAACCACATTTTCAATTTTGGATGACCGCCATCTCGTTCAAGGTTTTTGGAATAAACAGCTTCAGTTATAAATTACCAGCAGTGTTGTTTATGCTGCTTGGAGCCTTCTATACCTACCGGTTTGCTACAAAATTTTATTCTAAAAAACATGGCTTCCTTGCGGCATTACTACTCATAACTTCACAGCACATCATCACATCCAATTCCGATGTGCGAGCAGAACCATATCTTACCGGTTTGACGATTTTTTCATTGTATTACTTGGCCATCTATTTAAAAGAGAAAAAGATCAGCCAAATGCTTCTGGGGTCATTGGGTCTGGCATGCCTGCTGATGACAAAAGGTCTGTTTACCATTATCCCGCCAGCCTCTGGAATCGGTTTAGCACTGATTTATGAAAAAAGATGGAAAGAAATCCTTCATTGGCAATGGATTGTTATCGCAGTTATAACCCTGGTATTTATAATACCTACACTATATGGTTATTATTTACAATTTGACAGTCATCCGGAAAAGGTGATTTTTGGCAAGCAAAATGTGTCGGGAATTAAGTTCTTTTTATGGGACAGCCAATGGGGGAGGTTCACCAACACCGGTCCTATTAAAGGCAGCGGTGATCCTGCATTCTTCCTGCATACGATGCTATGGGCTTATTTACCATGGGCTTTTATTGCTTATTTTGCCCTTTTCAATAAAGGCAAATCTTTAATTCGAAATACTAATAAACATGAAAATTATACATTTTTTGGATTTGTGTTCCTATTTATCGTTTTCAGTCTTTCAAGCTTTCAGCTTCCTCATTATCTGAATGCGCTTTTCCCGTTTTTATCCGTTATAACGGCAGATGCAATTTTGCGGCTTGTCAGGAACAGAAAAATCCTCAATGCTTTTTACCACATTCAAATGTGGTCTGCAATCCTTTTAATGCTAGCTGTATTACTCATCCATTTTACATTTTCAGACGTATTCCCAAAGGTTGATACAATTATTATATTTATTCTTGGCATTGGAATTATTATATTATTATTGAAGAAGAAAGGTCAAAAACTCAGAAAAATCATATTTATCTCGGCGATAGTTGTCTTGCTGGCAAACTATTATATCAACAGAAACTTCTACCCACAACTGCTCACCTATCAATCTGAAAGCCAGGTTGCATTATACATGAAAAATCACAAAATGAATGAGGGAAAACTGGTTACGCTTGGTGTCAGAGAAGAGATGGTCAGTTTTTTACAAAACAGGATTGTCCCGGCATATGAAATAGAGCTGGTAAAACCCTATGACTTGAATGGACAATTTGTATTTACGAATAATGCTGGCATTGATAGGATAAAATCCATGAAACTCAATTATGAGGAAATTCAATCTTTTCCAGACTTCCGAATCACCACACTTAACGGAACTTTCCTCAATAAAAAAACAAGAGCACGGGAATTAGAGGTAAAATATCTGCTGGAAATTCAATAATTTGAGATTGCAATACACACATCAAATTGAATGATTGACCACGAGGTAGGCTGCATTAAACTTGCGGATTATGGACACGCAAATTAATACGGTTCGAAATTCATTTCTGGTCTTTTAAATATTCTGTCAATCTCCCCTTGACCCAACCGGTAGAAATACCTGTAATACATGGCCGGGTAACACAGGTAGTTTTACGGTGATTGGCAGCGCTAACACATGGAGAACATGGCAAACCCAGGTAAAAAGGTTCCGCATTTCCCAGGGGCAGATAAAGAGCTGGCGTCTCCGGGCCAAACAATACAAATACCTTCAAAGGGGTAACTGCGGCGAAGTGTGCAGGCCCGGAATCGTTGGTCAACATTAATTCACTAATGCTGTATAAGGGTACAAGTTCTTCAAATTTAAAAACTCCTGCTGAATTCACAAACCGTTCATCAGCAACCATATCCACAACATCCTGGACATAATCCCGCTCTTTTGGAGCACCGGTTCCGATAAGAAGTACATCTTTAAATTCTGACAACAAATGCTTTGCTACTTCGGCAAAGTTAGCCGGTAGCCACCTGCGCTGCGGTAAAAGATCAGAAGCATTTACATTTAATAAGACCAGTTTTTCTCCATTCCAAGCAGGGTAAAGCTCCTGAATTTTACCTTTCACTTCAATAACCTCATTTTGATTGATATCAGCCATAACTAACTTCAGATCTTCGGGACTGACCGCAGTAGTTGCATATGGGTTGTCATGCTTACCCTCCGCTGTATTGACAAGTGACATGAAATTTACTGAGACATGAACGTGTGGATTGTAACGTACAGGAAAATTAATAAGATTTCCCCGATACAGGCCTTCATCGTGAAAGGAAGCATATCCTATTCTTGCCTTAGCTCCACTCACGGCACAAAGCAATGCCGTAAACCTGGAAAATAGTTCAAGATCGATGACTGTATTTATCTTCTTTTTACGGCACCAAAACATGAATTTTATCACATCAATAGCCAAAACATATAGTCCGCTCGATCGCATTTTGAAGATGTTTGCAGCAGGAATGGTCTGTAAAATTTCAAGGCTTTTATAGTTGTCTTCAAATATGGCGAAAAATAACTCTGTGTTTCCCTCAGACCTCAATCGCCTCATGGCTGGATCTACGATAATGGCACTGCCCATTTCTGAAAGTTCGATGAACAGCGCTCTCGAAAGATCAGGACTTTTTTTTCTGATGAACCTGATTTTGGTAGAAACCCAGATGATAACACTCATGATATAACAGAGAGGGACGCCTACCCACCTGTCAATTTTTCGCATCGAGTCAACGGTCATAAGAAAATGTAAGTTAAATATTATCCAAAAACGGCCCCAAAAATACGACAATAAGTCGGAAGTCAGAAGCAGGGTGGGCGACAAATTTTCTTCAATCCATAAAGTTATTTTTAGTACTTTGCCACTAACAATTAAGCGCCCAAACCTATGTCCACACAAACAGAAAATATTAGTTTGCGAGGCCCTGCCTAACTAGACAGATTCAAACCTTGTCGAAAGTATTAATGATGAATCTTAGTTCATTTTTTTGTTATAGCCAAAATAATCACCTCTCAATCTGAGGCATGTGAAAATCATTGAGAAATAAAAATTACTGAGGAAATAGACCTTTTTTAATTATTGCAGTAATATAAATAGATTAATAATTCATAAATTATAAATCTATTCTGAACACAGAATTCCTTAATTTTGCACAATAAACACACCTTTATTATCAATAAATTAAAATATGAAATTTTTAATAAATAAAACATCCAACATCTACAGAATTGTCCTGCTTTTCTTAGCTGGTTTCTCTTTGTTTTTTACTTCTTGCAGTAACGAACAAATCGTGGTCTATGAACAATCCCTGACCAATGGATGGAAAATTATATCATCTGCAGAAACCGATGATGATGGCCATTCCTTATCTTCCGGCAATATCAAAGGCGAAAATTGGGTTGATGCAAAAGTTCCTACAACAGTATTGGGAGCTTTGATAGATGCTGGAGTTTACAAAGAACCATTCTTTGCAAAAAATCTCGAGAAAATCCCGGCAGAGCCGTTTAAAAAATCATGGTGGTTTCGCACAGAATTTTCTGTAGATAATTTCAATGACAATAATGAACAATTAAGATTGTTTATAGATGGCATCAATTACAGGGCAAATTTCTGGTTAAACGGTGTACAAATAGCATCTCAGGACACACTCTACGGCGCTTTCAGGCAATTTGAAATTGACATTACATCCATCGTAAAATCTTCTAATATCCTCGCAGTAGAGATCTTTCCGCCAACCGTCAGAAACTTTTATATGGGATTTGTTGACTGGGCCCCAACCCCTCCGGACAATTATATGGGAATTTACCGGGAGGTACGTTTAATTAGGAGTGGAAAGGTATCCCTTGATGCACCTTTCGTGAAAACGGAAGTAAATACAGAAAGTTTGAAGGATGCAAAAATCTCCATCAGCAGTGAACTATCGAATTATAGTTCAGTTCAAAAAACAATCACAGTATCCGGCACAATAGAAGACATCCATTTTTCTAAGGATTTCACATTGAATCCAAATGAGAAAAAAACAGTGTGGTTCACCCCTGAAGAATTCGGACAATTAGATGTTAAAAACCCAAAACTCTGGTGGCCCAATGGTCTTGGCGATCCTAATATGTATGTGCTCAACCTACAAGTACACGAAGCAGGTGTCTTGGTCGATGCAAAAGATGTTAATTTTGGTATAAGAACAGTAGAAACTTATTTAAATGACAAAGGCGTTCGAGGCTACAAAGTAAATGGCAGGGAGGTACTGATAAAAAGTGGTGGTTGGGTCGATGACTTATTTTTGAGATACATGCCTGAAAAGGATGCCGCCCAGATTAGGTATGTAAAAGAGATGAACATGAACTCTCTTCGGTTTGAGGGTTTCTGGGGCAACAATCAACATATTTATGACCTCTGTGATCAGAATGGGCTGTTATTGATGGTGGGCTGGAGCTGCCAGTGGGAATGGCCTGATTACCTTGGACTGGAACTGATTGTAAATGAAAACGACGATGAAAGTCAAACCATTGCTGAAGGTGCGGAATTATATGGAGTAAAGCTCACTGCACAAGAGGAGGTTTTGCTCTCTGATTATTTTCGGGATCAGATAAAATGGCTAAGGAATCATCCAAGTATTTTTTGCTGGGCTGTAGGCAGTGATGCGATGCCAAAACCAAGTTTGGAGAAAAAGTACCATAAAACCATGGATGAATATGACGACACCAGGTCTTTGCTGGTTTCTGCCGGGGAATTTAAAAGTGAACTCACAGGACCTTCAGGCATGAAAATGCTTGGACCATACGAATACGTACCACCGGTTTATTGGTTTGAAGATAAAGAGTGGGGTGGTGCATTTGGCTTTAATTCGGAAACCGGTCCCGGACCACAGATTCCTCCTTTAGAAAGTATAAAGAAAATGATGCCGGAAGAATATCTCTGGCCTCCGGATAATGACATGTGGAATTACCATTCCGGCAGAAAAGATTTTAACAGTGTCAATGTTTACCTGACCGCTCTCAACAACCGGTATGGGGCACCTCAAAATATTGAAGAATTAGCATTGAAAGCGCAATTGATGAATTATGAAGCCATTCGTCCAATGTTTGAAGCATTTGTAGTAAACCGGCCTACAGCAACCGGAGTAGTACAGTGGATGCTCAATTCTCCATGGCCCGAGTTTTACTGGCAATTATATGATTACTATCTGATGCCAACCGGCGCTTATTTTGGCACTATGAAATCGTGTCAGCCCGCAACCTTGATCTATAATTATGATGATCACAAGGTTTATGTGAGCAATGACGCTATGGAAGGCATCGACAACTACACAGCTCATATTACTCTTTTTGACATAAACTCCAGGGTTGTTTTTGAAAAAGAAGAAAAGATTAGTCTGGGAAATAATGCATATAAAAAGCTTGTAAGCCTCCCTTCAATGAAAGGAAAGAATGAAGTTTATTTTCTGGATCTTAAGCTGAAAAACAGTACTGGAGATTTGGTATCTGATAATTTCTACTGGTTGTCAACAAAAAAAGACGAGCTGGACTGGGATAAAACTATTTGGTTCTACACTCCTCAGAAGAAATATGCTGATTTCACCAAAATTAATTCCATGGCCAAAGTAGATATTACAGCTGAAAAGGAGATTGTGAAAAAAGGAAATGAATGGGAAGTGAATGTAAAAATCAATAACCCCTCTGATAAGGTTGCATTCTTCATAGAGTTGAATGCAGTAAAAAAATCTGACGGATCATCAATTTTGCCGGTTTTCTGGGGTGACAATTACATCTCCTTGGCGCCAGGTGAAAGTAAAACCATAAATGTAAAATGGTACAGCAAAGATCTAGGTAATGATGAACCGGAAATTAAGATCCAGGGAATTAATCTTAACGGTGAATTGAAGATTTAAATTCTTAAATCGCTTTGGGTCTCTTTCAGGAGACCTCATTTGAAAAAATGAAGTTTTATAAGAAGAAGCCAATTCTCCCTATCTTACTTTAGTTATATCGAAAGGCATATGAATTAATCGCATGCCTTTTTATTCGCATTATTCCCATCTTTGAAAGTAGTATTGAAATTAATCATAACTCATTGGTATTCAATATCAATCCCCCATCCCCCCTTCTCCAAGGGGGATTTAGTCGGATGCCAGAGATTATAACTATTCAAAGTTACAGGCATGTCTCAATCGGATCAAAATAATCCAAAATAAAATCACCTTAGTTCTTATATTTGGGCAATGAACAGGGCGCTACATTTATTTCTTCTCATTGTAATTTCCCCTGTAGCTCTCTTGGCTCAAAACCAGTCTTATCAGGCTAAAGACACCTTAACTGCATTGGAGCAATTAGGCGGTGATGGTTACCGTGAAGGACAATACCCTGGGTTGGGCAAAGCAGCTTCCGAGATTTTTTATTCTAAAAAGAGGGTCACCATTTCCGGGTATGCTGAATTCAACAACGTTTTTAATGATGGTAAAATACGGGATGTCAGCTCTGGAGATTTAGAGCTTTATTTCAATCAGCTGTATCGTGTAAGTCCTTTCATTGGTGTTCGAATTACCAAAAACTGGTTTTGGATTACCGAATTGGGCATCGAACACATTGAGGGAAATGGCGAAAGCCACACTACCTTTTTTCCCGAATCCTATATGGATATTATCTTTAAAAGCTGGTTGAGTTTTCGGGTGGGCATTCAACCGTTAAATATTGGTTATATTAATAACAATGAAGAACCTCTGCTATTTTTAAGTGTAAATCGTCCAGAAACAGAACGTATTATTTTACCTTCAGAATGGATTGAAACAGGTGTTTCTTTTTATGGCGATGCATTAAATAAATTTAATTATTCGCTTGGATTGACCAATGGCATATTGGCACGTGAGTTTCAATCGGCAACATGGATTCGACAAGGAGCGCAGGGTCAGTTGGAATCATTTAATAAAATCGCTGTAAACGCACAGATTAATTACCTGCCCACCAATAATTTAACCATTAGTTTAAGTTCGTATTATAACCTTTCAGGTCGCGATGACATCATTGAAATCAATGGTAATAGCACCACTGTTTCAGCACCGGTTAATATTGTTTCCGGCTATTCCCGCTGGGATTATAAAGGTTTTAGCATTATTGGCATGGGCATTTACGGATGGTTGGATCAAACAAAAGAATTGTACCTGCTTACCAAAAAAGAACAAGGCATTGCCCATGTTATGGGTAAAGAAACTTTTGGATATTATATAGAACCTAGTTTTGATATTTTTTCGCTATTTGAAACGAAATCGAAAGAACAAAAATCAGGTGATATTTTTACTTTAGACCACCCTCAATTTCCCATATTTGTACGCTACGAAAGATTAGATACGCACCGCAAGGTAAATGAACAATTGGCCACCCTTGAATATATCAGAACCAACCTAAGCGTATGGATGGTAGGTTTTAATTTCAAACCCAATCACAATGTGGTTATTAAGTTTGATGTACAGTTTAAAAACAAGCTTACTCCCGTAGAAGATATTCCCAACTCAGAGGTACTTTACGAACTGGGGTTAGGAATAGAGTTTTAATGATATTACAATCTAATTTGATATGGAGGAAATGGCTTTAATCACCAAATTGAGACGGTCGGAGTTGGATAAACATTAAACGCGGGGTCTCGTGCCGAAGACCCCGCTGAGACGAAGTCTTCTTACAGAGACCCCGGCAACTACCTTGGCTAAAATTACTCCACCCCATCCCTTCCGGAACGTATAACTAATTCTTTGAGCATATTGTTGAAATCCCTGGCTTTGATCATGTCTTCCATATTTTGGTGAAAGCGAAATCGCCAATAGTGCTTTGGATTGCTCGGTTCATTGATTTGTTCGGCCACAGAGTTTTCATTTCTTAGATTTTCGTCCATAGCCACAAGATCTTGGATTGGGAAAATTGCCCACATTGCTGGCGAATACAAATGTTGATTGATCATTTCTCTACATATCCATGATTCGCAATTATGAGGGACCTCGCCAAAGTGTCCCAATATATTATTGTAAAATCGCTGTGCCCGATCCAGGTCTTCTTCCCACCAGCCTCTGATGGTGGACATATCATGACAAGACGGACTGACAACACTCATATAATTGCTATTTGCCGGATGACTAAATTCACTATCTGTATTTTTTGGCATACGCTGAATTTCGAGATTGAGCAAACCCAGCTTCTCCATGACGCCAGGCACACAATCGGGCACCATACCGAGATCTTCTCCAAAAACAAGCATGTTTGTAGCGTTGATGATTGCGGGAAGCTTAACCATCGCTTTTCCTTTCCAAAACTGCTCCTGGCGTTCATAGTAATAATGGATATAGATTTTATCCAGTGCATCTTTGGCAGCATCATCTAACTCCTTGAAGGAGTAAGTAAAATGCATGGCTATCCTCGGATGGAAGCCCTGGCCATTACTGCTTTGATCTTCAAAAAACAGCACATTCGAAATGAGCGTAAATAGTCCTGATTTTATTTTTAATAATCTGTCCTTTTTGTTACTTCCTGATAATTTCAGAGCAAAATAATTTTCAACTTTTCGCTGGGTGTCAAATTCATCTTTCATATTGAAAAAATCATCTTCTCCTCTATTGAGGTAGGTATTTTCAACCTCTTGCCTATCCTCTCCGAAAAGTTCATCAAGCATATATTCTCTAATATATGGTTTACAAAAACGGTCGTAATCGAAATGTAATGTGTTTCCTTTCAGCTCGTATTTAAACATCGGAATTGCAGGATTGAATCGACCCATAAGTCCTTCTACAGAATCCATTGGGATTTCCCATATCCTGAAAAATCCAAGAATATGATCGATGCGATATGCATCAAAATAGCTTGCCATATGTGAAAGTCTTCTTCTCCACCATGTGTAACCATCCTTTGCCATCTCCTCCCAATTATATGTGGGGAATCCCCAATTTTGACCAGATATTGCATAGGCATCAGGCGGCGCTCCGGCCTGTTTATCCATATTATACAAATTGGGTTCTACCCAGGCGTCTGTAGAATTTCGATAAATTCCAATAGGAATATCACCCTTTAAAACTACCCCTTTTTCCCGTGCATAATCAGCCACGTCTTGCATTTGCAGGTGTAGATGATATTGGATAAAATAATGTATAGCATAATCATCATAATCCTCATTTTCCGGACTGGTTAATGCTTCAATTTTATATTTATTGTAATGCGCATATGTTCCCCACTTTGTAAAATCCGGTGTTTTATACTGATCTCTTAACCTCGAAAATGCCGCATATGGTACGAGCCACTCTTTATTAGCTTCAAAAAAAGTTTTAAACCCACGGTCTTTCAAAAATTGTTTTTTATTCTGATCATAGATCTTTTTATAAAAAGGCGATTTCAGATTCATAACTGCCTCATAGTCAATTTCACTCAAAGCATTCAGTTCCTTTCCTTTTTTAATGAACTGCTTCATCTCCTTATTATCTTTTAACTTACCAATCGCCGGTAAATTGAGATAAATCGGATGAAAGGCAAATACTGAAATTGCAGCATAGGGATAGGAATCTGTCCAGGTATGAGTAGCGACTGTATCATTCACAGGAAGGATTTGTACAATTTTCAAATCTGTTTCTACCGCCCAGTCTATCAGCAATTTGATATCGAGAAACTCTCCTATTCCAAAACTATTTTTTGTCCTCAATGAAAATACCGGTAAGGTCACCCCGGCACCTTTCCATAAACCAAAGGGATATCTGAATTTTAAATCAGTTTTTACTGTCAGTTGATCTTTACTTTTTGAAACACTCGAAAAGAACCTGTTTTCACCCAATTCCCATTCAACCAATTTCCTTTGTTTATGATCGTAAATGCAATACTTATAGTCAAATTCAAGTTCGCTAGAATCAAGTTTGATGTCAGCATGCCAAATCGGGAAATCTGAGTCTTGCATAACAATTGCCTTTTTGGGATCCCATGCTCCAAGACTTTTGCAGCTTCCGGAAATGCAAAAAGACTGATCCTTTCCAATACGTGGAGCAATAAGTTTTAGGCGGCAATTGGCCCCTTTTACCGGCTTCCTCCTTTTTGGTTTATTTCGTTTGAAAAGGTTGCCTGCAAATGCTTGGGAGTACAATGCGTTTTCGATGTCTTTATTGGACCTCCATGCATCCTGCAGAACTACATCTCCAGATATTTTTGAAAGGTCTAAAGTCCTATCCCCTCCCCACTCCCAGTGGATATTCTCTTCTGATCCATTCTTAATCAGGTATTTATATGATATTTGGTTGATATTTTTCTTTTCAATCTCAACTCCTGCTTCCCAATTCCCATCACGTGTATAATTCATGGGTAATGCTTGAGTTGAGTTGTTTTTGCCCAATTCGTCGCATGATCCGCTCACATATAAGTTTTGCCCCCACTCTGTATGATAATTGATTTCAAATTTTAGTCTCATTTACAATTGCTGTTATATTAAATGCAATGAATAATTTCCCGGATTATTCATGCTAAATTGATAAATCTTGAATATAGTAAAAAGTTGCTTAGGAGTAATTCTGGGCTCAGGGCGCTAGGCATTTGTATTGTTTAATTTCCACTTTTTACTAAAAGCACCCAATCATTTCCTCTTCCCGGATTATCAGGAGGATCAAATAACATCCTTTCACTTTTTTCAATCGCTCCCAAATCGATGTAGCTATTGTTTCTCGGATCGTACCAACTGGTTGTTATATCATCAGATTTTAATATGGACAAATCAATTATAACATCATTTCCATAAGGTGTATATGCCACGAGAAATGAATTATCCTTTGCCACAGATGCCAATATATTTCCTCCGGTGGTGTCTGGTTCGTTCAATATAATCTCCCATTTGGGTTCAAGTTTTTGCCAGCTCAGTGCTTCAAAAAATAATTTCATATATCCAGCCTGAAACGACCCCGGATAGTCCAGAGCTTGTTTCCAGGGTGTTCTCGCTTCTGATATTGGCACTCTGCCTTCCTGCCACATCTGCCAAATATTATGATCTCCGTATGTATGCCCACAGGCGCCGGCAAGCATGGACCACCATCCGGCTCTCCGGCTTTCGAAATCCATAAACCATCCGTTTTCTGATTTCCAGTTTATCGGGTGATCTTCATAGCACGGTTCACCATCCAGAACAGGTTTTGTATTTTCAAGATTGTAAATGCGATTTGTAATCTTAAAGTTGAGATTATTTAATTTACTATGACCTGATTGAAACATATTCAGATCCAACCATTTCTCATTATGAAACCACATGGCAGCATTACTACCTCCCATGGAATGATAAGTGATAAGTTGTGTTCTGCCTACTTCCTCTCTTATTCCTTGAGCCATTGCTCTGATAATTTGAATATGTGCATCTCCTGTTGGAATTCTATCCCCGCCAAGTATCCAGATGATCTTAGAATTTTTATAGCGTTTTACGATAAATTTTCCATATTCATAGGCATTTTGGGCATTGAAGATTACAGGGCCACTTCCCCACATTCTATTAAATTTATCTCCCCAGGTGGGCAATAGACCAACAAACATTCCCAACTCATTGGCTTTATTCACGATATAATCCACATGCTGAAAATATTCCTCATTTGGTTTTGAGGGATCTATCCCATCAAAAGGCGTTTGACCATAAGCATTTGGAGTCATCAAACCATCCAGCTCAGCAAGTACTACAGCCTGAATTACATTGAAACCTTTTTTTGCCCTATTTTCCAGATAGAGGTCCGCTTCTTCACGGGTGAGCCTGTGAAATAATTCCCATGCTGTATCTCCTAACCAGAAAAACGGTTTACCGTCATCATATACAATGTGTCTTTTATCATCACTTATTCTCAATTGCTGGGCATAAGCCTGAAAACCAATCAAGATTATAATCCAAAGAAGAGTTGTTGTGCGTTTCATAAAAAGTTATTTACATTTTATCACCGTCTCTCTGTACGGTTATTTAATCTTCCAACTTCGGTCTTCCGACACGATTTTCACTTAATCATTTACTTTTCCCTTTCAGCTTTCAGCCTTTATCCTTTCACCTATCCCCTCTCTCCCTAATCCAACCATTCCGGAATGCCTTCATCCTGCCACTCAGCCATGATCTTATCTAGACGATCATTGTCAATTTCAGATTTATTGACAGATAAAGCGTTCTCGGTTGGGAGATACTTTTTATGCCAAACAATAATCTCCAGATAATCTCTACTTCCAATTAAATTAATATGTTCCTGCGGGTCTTTCTCATGATCGAAAAATTCCTCACTACCATCCCGATACATGGTATATCTATACTTTTCACTTCGCACGGAATGATTTTTATACAACCAGGTGGTAATTACAGGCTCCTCACTCATTTCATCTGGGTTTTTAATTATGGAAATCAGGCTTTTCCCCATGAGATGGTCTGGTTTCATCTGACCAGTAAGATCCATTAATGTTGGGTAAACATCCAACAAACTCGCGGGACTGCTGTTTTGGGCACCATTTGTAATTCCAGGAATTCGGAATGCCATTGGCACTTTTGTGCTTTCTTCCCAAAGGCACATTTTTCTCCAGTTTTTCTTTTCTCCCAAATTCTGACCGTGATCGGAAACCAAAATCACTATTGTATTTTCATCCAGTCCATTCTTTTTTAATTCACTTAGCAACCGTCCAATCTGGTCATCGACAAATGATATACAAGCCAGGTAAGCCTGAATCAATTCCTTCCAATATTGATCGCCTAATTTCATCACTGCCGCATGATCGCCTCCGGGTATTAAACCCAATGCCATCGCCTTGGCAACTACCGGCACATCGGTAAACTCATCTCCAGGAATTTTGGGCAATTCGATTTTTTCTATTGGATACAAATCAAAATATTTTGCAGGGGCAGTATATGGGACATGTGGACGATGATATCCTATCGCCAGGTAAAATGGTTGATCCCGGGATTCTTTTAATTTCTCAATGGCCCAATCGGTGATGAATTCATCATGCATTTTTCCATCCGGTAATTCCTCTAATGGAGCAGGTCCCCCGCAAAGAGAAAAGCCGGATTTAATACCTAATTCGGACAATATTTTACCACCATTCTCAGGAAAAGGCTGGAACCGTTTATCATAGCCAACTCCATTTTGTTCGAAATAATCGGGCTTTTCCCAATGCCATTCATCTACAGACACATATTCATCCCAAAGGGAATCTCGCTTAATGTCAGAAATTCCCCTGTGATAAATTTTCCCTGCCGCCATTGTATAATAGCCATTTTTCCTCATCCATTCAGACAAATGAGGTACGTTGGAAATTTTATTGCTTTCGTTATAAGTTTTTTGATTATAATTGGAATACCAGCCGGTTGTGGAGGGTGCAAGCCCTGTTAGCATGGCATTTCTGGAAGCCTGACAAATGGGAGTTGCGCAATGAGCATTATTAAAATAAACAGCGGTTTCAAAAAATCTGTCGAGGTTTGGAGTTTTAATCAAAGGGTGTGCTTGGGAAATGCCTAACCAGTCATTGAGATCATCAACGGTGATGAAAAGCACATTTGGTTGTTTCTTTATTTCCGGACTGCAAGCAGCAAGTAAAAAGATGATTGAAAAAGAAAGTATATACTTCATGCTAATAGAAAATTAATATTCAGAATGCCAATTTAAAAAGATTTCATTATACAATAAATTAACAGTCAATATGAATGTTTAAATCAAAAATTTTAATTATGCCATCATTTTATAAATCAATTTTTATGTAGGTTTAATGAAAATATAAAAACACAATGCGATTTTTGAATTATCCTGGTACTACTTCCAAGCTATCATAAACTATAAATTGCTTAAACTAAAACTATGAAAATAATGATACATTCTGCTAAAATTTATATACCGGTTCTTTTATTATTTTTTAGGGTTACCCATTTAAGTCTCAAACGCTTGTTAACCAGGTAATTAATTTGTATCTTATAGAAAAGATATTGCATATGAAATTACTAAAAGAATTGGACAGAGAAGCCTTCAAAACTAAGTTTGGGACAAAGGCATC
>JAJRQT010000022.1 GCA_024280115.1 Bacteroidota bacterium
ATACTAAATGTATATTCCAATGGAGAGATCAATTATACCTTGAATGGAGTCCATGCCAAGGTTTCTGTAATCTGGAATTATGAAGCACCCGAGGGGGCAAAGGATACGCACTATTCTATTATGCGGGGTACAAAAGCCAACTTGATCATAAAACAGGGTAAAGCGGAAGATTACAAAGCGACGCTTTATGTAGAAAAAAATGGAAATGGTTCAAATGAGGAGTTAATGGCAGCCTTGAATAAAGCAGTGGATAATTTACAATCGAACTATCCTGGAGTGGCTGTCGAGCAAGATGGAAATACCATTAAAATTAATATTCCCGATAAATACAAACTTGGTCATGAAGCACATTTCACTCAGGTCACTGAAAAATACCTGAAATACCTGAAGGAAGGGAAATTGCCGGATTGGGAAGTTCCTAATATGATTGCAAAGTACTACACAACAACTAAGGCCTATGAAATGAGCAGGTGATTACTGCCTGATCATCAAATATTTAACACAAACAGGAGATGGCAAATCAATTGAACTATTTGTTTGGTTGAGAATGCCTTGTTCGTCAATGGAGAAAACGACAATATTATCCGAATTTTGATTGGCAACAAAAGCGAATTTACCGGATGGTTCTATCATAAAATTCCGGGGATAATCTCCACCGCTTGGGACTGTTTTAATAAATTTGATATTGCCATTTACGGCATTCACATCAAATATGGCGATGCTGTTGTGGCCCCTGTTGGATACATAAAGCTTGGTTCCCATGGGATTTAAATGAATATCAGCAACATAGCTCTCCCCCGAATATCCTTTGGGCAAAGTACTCATTCGAAAATACGAAGTTAAACTTCCATCCGTTGGATTTACCCGAAATGCGTGGAGTGTGGAAGACATTTCTTCAGCAAGAAATGCTAATTCGCTATTCTTATGGATCACAAAATGGCGAGGTCCAGATCCTTCGGGTACTTCAACCCACGGTTGTTTAGCAGCAGCAATAGTTCCGTTAGCATTGTTAAAATTATAAATCATCACCTTATCTATCCCAAGATCAGAAGCATATAGAAAGCGACCGTCAAGTGTTGGAATTGCTGAATGAGTATGTGGCCCTTGCTGCCTTTCTGGGTCAATACTTGAACCAACCAATTGCAATCTTTGTGAAGAAACTCCAATTTTTCCATCCTGAGTAATCGGAAGAATAGTGACTATTCCGTCAGAATAATTTGAAACGAATATCCATTTGCCAGTTGGATAAACACTTACATGACAAGGACCTTTACCATACGAAGGCTGTTCGTTTATCATGCTAAGTTTACCGGTTTTTTGATCAATGGCATAGGAAGTGACTGAACCCCATTGCTTCATTTGATCCAGCCCCTGGCTGTTTACTGAAAATAGAAATTTCCCATGAGGGTGAACAGCGAGGAAATTTGGACTTTCTTTACCCGCTATGGTTTGGATAAGACTTAAATCTCCGGAAGATCGATCAAACTCCAGCACATAAATTCCCTTGCTTCCCAACTCTGAAAATGTTCCAATATAAATAATTTCCTTTGCGCCGGATTGAGCAAATACGGATAGGGGTATGACCATGAGGATGATCATTGATATAAACAGGTATAGTTTGATTTTCATATTTAAATTATTAGAGATATCTTCAACTGTCAGGCACAAAAGTCGTTTTCTTTCAGGAATTGTAAAATTGGTAAAATTATCTTTGAATAATTTGATTTTGGAAGATTATTGAAATCTTTAAAGACGGGGAGTCGCATTTCATATTCATTCCCGGTTCGAGTCATTTTAGCACCAAGTTCCTTAAATCTTCTGATCAATTTTGCATTGTCGGACAACATAATTCCGGTAAATATATCTATTTCCAGTTTGCCGGCAAGATAGTACAAGATGGCCAGTAATATGGTTCCGACACCTTTTCCATGATATTCATCAATCACGGTCAGTGCCAGTTCAGCCTCCCGCTGACTAGTTTCTGACCTTTTAAACCTTCCAACTCCAACGCCTGAAAAATCATCCTTTTCTATATCAAATGCAGCCCATGCGACATGGTTTTTCGTATCAGTATTTAAAAATTCTTCAAGCTGTTCATCGGAAAGCTCTTTTATAAAACCGAAAAAACGATGGTAAACCGAGGCCTTTGAAAGCTTTTGAAATCCTTCAATAAATTTTTCACGATCATCCTTTTCAAGCTTTTTAAAGCACAAATAAGTGTTATCTCTTAAAGGATAGAAAAAAGAGTTTCCTGCGAAAACTTTCAGATCGAGCATTATTTTTAATATGTGGATTTATCTTCCTAACTAAAATCAAAAGTAGGTATAAATTCCGGGGCTTTTCTATGTTTTGTCGCTTGTTCATATGCATAGGCAAAACTGATCAATTTTGGTTCGCTGAAAGCTTCGGCAAAAAAGGAGATCCCTACCGGTAATTTATGAATAAATCCCGTAGGCACAGTAATGCCTGAATAACCGGATCGTGCGGCAGGAGAGGAGCTGCCGCCCATATGATGATCGCCATTGA
>JAJRQT010000023.1 GCA_024280115.1 Bacteroidota bacterium
GCAGAAGGATATTCGTGCAAGAAATGTAAGCATTTAAAAGAATATACAATAATGCCTCCTTCATCAGGAACTTCAATCTGGTAGCTACCATCGATGTTAGTTACCGTGCCAGCAGAAGTCGCTTTTACAATTACGTTTACTCCGGGGATTGGAGAACCGTCTTCTTCAGCAGTGACAGTTCCTGTCACTGCTCTTTGGGCCATAACATACCCGGAAAAGGTCATCATGAGCACCATACTTAACAGTAGAATCCTCTTCATCTTTTTTGGGTTAAAGGTTAGAAATCTTACAAAATAAAATTTATTGTCCTATCTAAGATAAGGGGAAAATAAGTTAATTGAAACAGAATTGTAATTTATTATAGAATAGCTAATAATTATATCACCTAATGAAAATTCAACACAAATTCAATTTTTATAATTAAACCATCAGATAAATAGTGCTTTTTATCATTTTATTAAAATAATGTGTATTGAACTAGTATAATAATAATAATTAAAAAAGAAACAATACAAATATGTCATATTAATCTCGCAATTGAAATATAATTATTTAAAGATAATATGTAAAATGTAATGACGAGGACATTTTTTTTAATTTGAAGTTTGGGTTTCAATATTCCGGTTTATTTTCCTGTCATTTTCATCTTCCTTAAAAGTAATTGGTTAAGCCTCCTGACAGGTAAATATTAGATAATTAATGGAATATATTAAATTATCTTATTGATACTCTGATAGATGTGCTATCTTAGTATCGAAATTTATTAGCGTCTGTCCATAAAATCCGCTCACTACGTTTCGCCTGCCTGCTGTAGGAAGGCTTGCTCTCAAAATGATCATTTACAAAATGTAAACTCACATTTTTCGAGTTGCGCAAGCCCTTGTCCGCCGTACTTTGTACTAAGGAAGACGAGGCTTGATAGCAAACTTTCTGAATCAGACACCGAGTCTATAGACAGGTTCCAATTAGAGCCTTTCCATAAAGTAGATAAAATTCGAAAAAATTAATGACTTTTTAAATAAACCCACCCCTACGGCCAGGGAGGGGAATATAGGTATTAGTTTTTTTGAATTTACGAACAATCATAGTTTATAGACAGGGCCAAATTAGATGACACAAACATACAAACCCACTTGTAAAAATAACCTGTATTTCTAAGTACTCAGGCTCCGCTTGATGGGCAAACAAAATTACCCACTTGAACTACTGAGCATAGTGGTAGATTGGGAATAATTTCGCAAAATGGGAAAAGGTGCTCAATACTGATAAGATGGTCAATGTAGACCCAAAAACATAGGATTCGCTATTGATGTTTTAGATACTTTTGGGAAATTCTCTGTGACCAATAATTTAATTTCCAGATATACTAATTATTTCATTATGAGCGTAGCAGATAAGCAGTGTATATAGATCAAATCCCATCAAGTAATTTAATCCGGGCAATACACACTGAAGATTATTTTGGATCAAAATCCCCGAACCTGTAAACTTTGGTTAAATCACCTTCGGTAACACCTAAAACACGCTCTTTAGATTGAAATCTATCATCTGAAAAAGATAGTGGAAAACTTATTCTATCAGAATTTTTGTAGTCTCCATAAACAGAGTATTGATAGTCATACTTAATTCCCGTATTCGTAGAAAGTAATTTTAACCTCCCCTCCAAACTTAATATATCCGCTACTTTAGTTTCCCATACCTGAATAGTGGAAATTTTTTTCCCGATCAAAGAACCATTTACTGACATATCAAATATTTGAGACCAATGGCTATCTGTAAGCCGGTCATATAAGATCAAATTGTTATTGTATAAAAGTCCGGAAACACCAAATTCATGAATCTTACCATCAAATTCCCTGTTCCATGCTCTGGATGTCCCGGTAAACGGACAAAAACTCAAAGTGAAGTATTGATCACCAATTTTATCATTGACTATTTCGTGATATTCTAAAATCCTTTGTGGATATATATGTATTTCATTACCAATTTGCACAGCAGTTACTAATTCCTCTCCACTGAGACTTTTATAAAAATTATCATCGATAAACTCCTTGCTTGTAGCTTCAATAAAATTTGGCTTGTCGATGGATTTAATTCCATCCTTAATCGATCCGGAAAAGATAAATTTTTTGTCGATCAGCCAATCGTCAGCGAGATTAATATTTTCGAAAGATGGATTGAAGATTTCACTACCATCCTTCAATACAATTCTTTTATGAAATGAAGGGAAAATAAACCAATATCCTACAAGGTTATTTATCTCTTGTAGTTTCATTCCACCATTTTCACTTTCAATTCCAAAAGCACTCCAAGTATTGCCATCCTGATCTTTAAAGACATTTGGAAATGGGAATTCAGACCTTTCAAACTCATAAGAGTTTCCATTTTCATCCATTCTTTTAAAAACACTAAAAAAGCCGGTGTTTTTATTTCCATAAATCACTATAGGGATTCCATTTATTTCATCACTAATCACTCCCTCAAACACAGCTGTTGAATTAACTTTTATGGGTGAAACTTCTGTCTTTTCCTTACAACCAAGCCAAAAAAGGTTTAAAATTAATATGGCAACTATGCTTAATTTCTTCATTATAAAATATATCCAATTGTTATATTTGCTTGCTTATCAGTAGTTAACTGCAATCCGTTTACACTCCGGTAAACAGGCATGGACCCGCTGATGCCAACCATAAGTTTGGGACTAAATTGATGATTATAACCTAAACTGGCATAAATCCAATTTCCTCCAGTATTTTCGTTTTCAAATCCACCATTAAATTCATCTTTCATTTTATACTGATACGATACACCTGCAAAGGAACTCGCCAAATACTTGCCCATCACCCAATGAACTGATATAGCAGAAAAATATTGGAAAGTATGCCCAAATTTATATCCGGGATGTGCATCAAATTCGTTTCCCTTTGTATTAATTTTACCAGATATCTGATTGATCCAACGAAACATCTGCCTCTTATCCAAAGGAATTTCATCATAAATATTAAATATAAAATCCCAGGAGCCACTCCCATTTTGAAAACTAAAAGGATATTGAATACCAGAGTTTGGATCAACATTGTCAGTTGAACCATTGGGCATCTTTAAGGCAACACCGACCAGTAAGTCGTGTTTACCGAATTTATTTTTATAATTTGACCATATTGAAATATCGCCAGGTCCGTCATTGGTAATACTATAATCAGACTCTAATAAATTGACTTTTTCCTTTTGAAAAAGATAGGGTACCACAACAGAAAAGGAAAAATGGTCATTTAATCCATAATCTGTTTGAAGAAGAATTGTGTGGACCATTCTTTCATTCAATTTGTCCTGGATAATATCTTTTTCAAAAATAAGATCAGAATTGCTATTCACACTGAAAGATAAATTGAATGAAAATTCATTTGCAGCTAACGCAGGGTTCTTGTATGCCCCTAAATAGTGTCACTAAGAAAACGCATCTCTCGTTTTTGCAATATAATTATTTTAATATTTTATTGCACTCTTAATTTTCTGATTTCTGATGGATTTCGAACTAACTTTTAGCTTTTCCATTTCTGAACCAAAAATAATGA
>JAJRQT010000024.1 GCA_024280115.1 Bacteroidota bacterium
ATTGACATTGGCCTGTCCGGTAGGCGGACTGATCGCTCTCCACCTCGTTTCTTTTGTCAGGAATGACGATATTTATTAAAGGCCATTGCCCTATCTCAGCATCAAAATAGGCCCATTATCTGACTGCAAATGATGATAATTACCAGCGCAAAAGGATAAACCGTGGCGTAGGCGATTTTTGGTCCATTGGAGTCCGTCATTGGCTCGACCGCGCTCAATGCAGGTGTAGAAGTCATCGATCCCGTCAAGGCGCCAATAAGCACTAAAAAGTTTGTTTTTAAGAAATAATGACCGATGGCCATGGTCACCAGCATCGGGACAATTGTGATCACTGCCCCGGCGGCAAAAAATGTCAATCCTCCGTTTCGCAAAGTATCCATCAGGTGCCCTCCGGCATCAGTCCCGACAGCTACCAAAAAGAATATCAAACCCAATTTTCGCAACAGCTGGTTGGAGGACCCGGAGACATTCCACAATATATTGCCGGTTTTTCCTATGCGACTGAGAATAATCGCGGCCATCAAAACACCTCCGGTTAATCCGAGGCTGAAATTAAATCCAAAAACCGGAATCTGTATTTTCCCAATCAATACACCGATGATGATGCCAATAGAAACGGGGAGAAAATCGAGATCTGTCAGTCGTTTCCTATTATCTCCAAGCAGTTTCTTCACATTGTTCACACTCTGATCACCACAGGCCACAGTGACCTTATCGCCAAATTTTAATTTGCTGTGTGCGCTTGGAGTTATATCAATTCCCGATCTCCTGATTGAAGTTGCGGTTGCGTTATACTGTTCGAACAAGCCAATTTCACCAAGAGACTTATTGACTACTTTTTCGTTGGTTACCAATATTCGTTGGACCACATATTTTTTACTCAAAGGAATCAGCACATCCGTTTCGCTGCCGATGAGAATCCGGACTTTTTTTAAATCGTTTGCTGTCCCTACTGCTTTTACGATATCTCCCTGGTTCAATGCTGTTTTGGAGGTTGGGGTGAAAGCTTCTCCGCCATGCAAAACCCTCGAAATATTGGTGCTTGTCATCGTCCTGATTTTCAGCTCGCCCAATGTCTTACCAAATATATTTTTATTTTCGACGATAAAATTTTTATTAATTAATCCCGGAAAATCCGCTTTGACCTCTTTTTCATATTTTATCTCTTCTTCTTTGATAGAAACGCCGAAAATCTTTGGAGAAATTTTCACAAAAATGATGACAGCCAGTACTCCAAACGGATAGGCGATGCCATAACCTATGGAAGCCAATGTGGAATTTGTGCTTTCGATAGCCGCTGCCAGGCCTGGAGTACTTGTCATTGCTCCTGCAAAGAGACCCACGGCCAGTTTATAATCAATCTCCATGAAATAGGCCAAAATCGTTGTAACAACTGCGCCTGTAACAACTGCAAGTGCAGCAATCAACACCAACCTCAAACCGTCCTTTTTAAAGGATTCAAAAAAACCGGGTCCGGCCTGGATGCCCACAGAATATATAAAGAAGATCAATCCTATCTTCTGGAAAATATCAGGCATTTTTACTCCATAATGGCCAAACAGCAATGCCACAAATATGATGGCCGACACATCCAGCGAAATACCTTTAATCTTTACTTTCCCCAATAAAATTCCCAGCGCCACAATTGCGAAGAAGGCAACATATTCATTTTGAAGGAGTTCCATATATAATTAGTCTCACGGAAATTAAGGCTGCAAATATATGGAATTAGTGTTTGTCTATGGGTATTTAGAATAAAGGAAAAATAATTATTTAAAAATTCATAGATGAAGTATTTAAATGTTAAATGATCAACTAAAGCATTTGGACAGTGATTTAATTGGCTACCATCGGTCTCCATCTGCGTGCCGCTGACCGTGTTCGCATAAAACTTTAGCGGTCATGAAAGCTTTACTGTGCTCCGCCATAGCTTCGTGACGGCGAGGTCGGAGGCGCAAGGCTTGTCGGTGGATAGGCTCGTAGTCTTCTTTCGAAACTGGTCAAAGTTCGTTGACCTTCCTGAGTTTTTGACATTTTATTCTTCATAATTTTATATTTTTGATTATGAAGAGTTTAACTATAAACTATCTATCTCAAAGAATTGCTATCTTTAGGTTTGGTTCAACAATGAGTAAAAATAATAGCCGAGAAAGTTGTAAATTTAAAGGTTGTAGCCCGCTTCAGCTTTCGTGTAACTCGACAGAGAATCACACCGCAAACGGCTACTATTCTTACACTTGCCGTTGTGGCACATTAGAATAAAATGAATGAAAATTTCGAAAACTTTCCAAAATTTGACCAAGCAAAAGAATCAATCGAGAGGCTGAAAAAAGTTGTTTGGCCAAAATTATCAGATTTTAAATACGCTGACGACTTCTTAAAAAAAGTTGAGGAAATCATTTTTAAAGAATTTGAAATCTTACCAAATATCTTTAAACTTTTCAAACCATCCGATTTCACTTTACCAATATTCAGAGTTAGAGAAATTGACTCTTTTACTAATATCAATATATTTTCAGAACACAGTTATCCACCTATAAATTTGACAGGATTTAATCGTTGTAATTTTCCGAAAAGCCCAGTCTTTTACTGCTCTGACAATCCAATGACCGCATTAATGGAAGTTGTTAGAAATAGTGATTACAAGCAGAGGAAATTTTGTGTGTCTAAATGGGAATTAATTGATTCCGATAAGCAATTCGTTTTTCAAACTTTCTTACAGACAGAACTTCATCAAGACAATCATTACGGAGTATTAAAAGACACCGAAATTGAACAATTGGACAAACCGTTTGAATATAAACTTGACAAAGAAAGAAAAGCTGGACTAATTGAATATCTAAAATTTCTTCACTCTACATTTATAAATGATAAAAGTTATGCTCTATCTGCAAGTATTGCTCACCGAACATTAAACGCTAAACATAATTTGGCTACCGATATTTTAATGTATCCAAGTAGTCAAACCCAATTTAAAGGAGTAAATATTGCAATCAATCCAAATTTTGTAGATAATATGATGAGAGTACAACGATTTTACATTGTAGAGTTAGAAAACTATAATATTGAAAATGGAAAATTTAACGTTACAATTTCAAAGTATGGAGATATTGACAAGAATATTATTTTCTGGAAAAACTTAAATCCAGAAGATGAAATTTATAAAAACTATTTGCTGACTGATTTCAAAAGTTTAATTGACGACAACTTTGAATGGAAATTTAATAAATAAAAGAAATGTGCCACAAATCTTGCTGCTTATGTATGCAAAGTATCATTTCAAAAAGGATTTGACGGATTTGTTGCTTTTACAGCAAAAACAAAACTCATTAAACATTATGAAAAGTCTCTTGGAGCATTTCATTTTAAAAATCAAAGAATGATTTTTGATGCCAGAGCATCAAAAAAACTAATTTAAGACACGATAAAATGGCACATATTAAAGAAGCGGAAGGAATAGATTTCTTAATACAAAGCCCTCCCTTAACTGACCAAGAGAGAAAGAAAATCAGTGAACTTATCAAAATAATGAAAGCCAAGTCTTCAAGACTAATAATAAGTAGAAATAAAAAGATCAAAAAAGAACTGGCTGAATAAAAAGCCGGACACCAATAATATGAAATCAAAATTACGAGGGTCTAGGGGATCCTACTAAATTTTTCTCCCGATTTTCATGAGGGTGTTCAACATTAGATAGATAAAGATTTTGATTTACCGCTATTCGAAAGCTCAATATTTTTAAGAAAGGAGAGCCAGGAAGAGTTTGTTTTATATTGTTTTTGGCGCTCGTCGGTGATTCAAGGTTCAGTACTTTTCATTTCCAACGTTTTTTATCAAGATCGTTGTAAATAAATATGAGAAAACTTAAAAGTATCCTAATAGTCATAGGCATATTTATGCTGGTAGTTTTCATTTTATTTTCCAGTAATATATTATGGAAATTACCTGATTTCTATGAGATTCAGCATAATACTGAACTAAAAGAGCCTATAATGGATATGAAAGATTATGAGCAAATTTGGCAAACTCATCGGAGACCCTATTGCTATTCTATCAATTCAACATCTGGTGGAGAGGTTCATATTCTTGGCGTTGAGCATGTAACTAATGAGAACCATCCGCAATTCGACACTATACGTAATTTATGGAATGAAACTAAACCTACTGTAGCTCTAGTTGAGGGAAGGTTAGGTTTTTTATTTACCTGGTTTCAAAATCCGATTGAGAAATATGGTGAAGGGGGATTGGTATCTCAATTGGCGAAAAAAAATGGAGTGAATTTATTTACCTGGGAACCAACCAGAGAAGATGAAATTGAGATTTAGATGAAGGAGTTTACTGTTGATCAAATAGCAATATTTTGTTCATTTCGACCATATTTTAGTAATATGAGACACGGAATATCAGAATTTCCTGAAAAAAAACTGCAAGGGTATTTAGAAAGCAGGACTGATTACAAGCATATCAGGGGAGTATATCAATCTTGGGAAGAATTAGATAGTATTTGGGATAAAGATTTCCCCGAAATAGAATGGAGAAACTATTCTGATGAAAATGGTTGGCCAAAAGGTTATCTATATGATTTATGGAATAGTTCTAATTTATCAAGAGATTACCATCTTGTTCAAATAATATTCGAATTAGTAAAAAAAGGAGAAACTGTTTTTGTTACAGTAGGAGCTAGTCACGCTCCAAGGATTGAAAAAACTTTAAGAGCAACAATAAAATAATTATTTACAATAATTTGGAATCAAAATTAAGTGGATCCTGGGGATCCCACTAAATTATCACAAGCCATACTATTCCGGTTAATAGAACTAAAAGTAAAATCGCAATCAATATCATTTTAAATCTGCGAAACCTAAGGCTTTCCTGGCGGAGGTCTGTTAATTGCTTTCCTCCAAGGTCGTCTAAGCTAATTTCATATTCCCGCAGATATCTTGTATGCGCGTACCTGTACGAAAAATATATGAGCAAAAAACAGGCAGCGTATAAAAAAATTAATTGAATATTAAATTCCTGAAATGAAGTAAAATCTCCGGCGAGCATATTAACTGACCAAAGAAATACAACAAAAGAAAGTGCAAAACTCAATAACCACTGGTTATAGCTGAATTTATAAAATGCGATCTTTTGTTTTAATGATTCTGCCAGGCTCAGGGCGTAAAAATCTGAAGATTGCAATGTCCTGTACCTGTTTATGGTATAAAATAATGCCGGTGTAATCATAATAATTGTCCCAATAATTACCAAAGTCAAATCTGTGATATGTGCATACCTGATAAGATTGATGAGCTGGATGACCAGTGTCGTTGATTGTACCACAATGCCCATTAAAAAGACCCTCGACAATCGCTTTGTCGTTTGATCTGATTGATTTTTAATAATTGCTTCCATTTCTTTTTGATTTAGACGATACTTTTCTGTTATGCGTTGTTTGCCTTTTTCCCAATTCGATTTTAAATGATCAAGATTCATGACTTGAGTTATTAATTTTCTTTCATCATTTTTTCCAATTTGATTTTTATCCTGTTGAGCCTCACGCCTACATTATATGCTGTAATTCCCAGAATTTCAGCACATTCTTCGTAGCTGTTCTCTTCGAGATAAAGCATTGTAATGGCGCGATCGATCCTGGATAATTTACTTATCGAACGATATAATAGCTGAATCTCCGCATCCTTACTATCTGATAATTCAGCTGCAATGTTTTTTGCTTCGTCCAGCATCGTGAAGTTCATTTTTTTATCTTTTCTTAAATGCGTGATAGCAGTGTTTAAAGCCACCCTGTAGAGCCATGTACTGAATTTTGATTGCTTTTGGAATGATTTAAATGATTTCCACAACTGGTACATAATTTCCTGGAAAAGATCATTTCGATCTTCTCCGTTATTAGTGTATAAAGAACATATATGATGAACAATCCCCTGATGTTCATCCATGAGCTTTAAAAACCGGTCTTTTAAATCATTCATTATTCAATGTCGCAGGGTAAGTCGCAGAACCTTAATGATTATTACATGATGCTTGAATTATTTTCAAATTAATATTGATATAATCTCGCTTAAAAGGAATCACAAATTCACCAAGACTCCATAAATTGAAATGAGCCCAATAAATCCGAAGACGGTCAAAGTCCCTTTTGTAAGAATAGAATTTTTTCTTCGGCAGGAATTTGCGATAGAAATATTTGATTGTCAAATAATCCAGTAAACTATTTGCTCGAAATTTGGGTAAAACTCCATTGACTCATCCAGGGAATGAATGAAATTCTGACATTTACAGGGATTGGAATTTACGCTTCTTTTATTTATTTCTCTCCCAGGATAATCGCTGTTTTCCGGCAGTTAATTGAGACTTTAGTTTTTGATAATCCAATTCCTGAACACTGGTATTATTGTCAATGGCAAGGCAGGCGGCGGTGGCTGCGGATTGTCCTAAAACCATAAAAACCGGCTCCATCCTAATAGAACCAAAAGCGATATGAGATGCACTCAGGCATACAGGAACGAGCAGATTGCTACATTCTTCTTTTTTTGGAGTAATCGACCTATAACTTATAGGATAAGGTTCTTTGACATGTGCTTCGACATTCCCTTCATTTTTTACATTCCCATCTGCATTTACATATCTTTGGATATGGTGCGAGTCCATACCGTATGCGCCCATTCCAATGACGTCTTCAGCCACTTCAAGTCCTTCGCAGTTGTATTGGGTCATTACGTATTCCCCGATCATTCTTCGGGCTTCACGGATGTATAATTGCTGTTGCCAGCCATCTTCACGGTCAAATTCATCTTTACACATTCCCCATTTCGACACTTCATCCCTGATGTGTTGTGACATTCTTGGATGATAAGCCAATGTCCACATCAGGCCTTTTTGATATTGCCGGTGCCTTTCTTTTATTTCTTCTCTTTCTTCATAGCTGGCTTCCGGATAATCATAATTCTGTCCGATAAAATCTGTTGAGAATCCGGTTCGGTTATTGGTATCCGTTTTTCGATTCGGCATTTTGGAGTTGATCCATGGGAAACCATCTTCTCCGGCTTCGTAATTTCGCAGCAACAGTTCATAATCCAATTCATTGTAGTTTTCTGATTTTTCGAAAGGAATTCTATTTTCCGGATGATCTGTCATACACATTCTATAGCAATAAGCCTGCACCTTGTCATCTCCTGCGCCTTCTTCGCCAGGTCCGTTAGGATTGATGAATGGTAGCAAACCACTGGCTGGGTCACCCTTATTCACATAAGGATCTACGCCATCCACGAAGTTGTGATTCAGGGCATTGTGTGCCCGATGCCCGGTCATGGTGGTATCTTTCAACCGGGTATTCACGCCATTCATTGTTTCCTGGTACTTTTCGTTAGACTCCCTGCCAATAGTATAGCTAATTCCTGCTGCTGCCATAAGATCACCTTCGTAAGTGGCGTCAATGAACATTTTCCCATGGTAAGTTTCCCCGGACAGCATCTTTATTGAATTGATTTTTCCATCAGTTTTCGTCACTCCATTGACTCTGTCAAGCTTTTTGTTAAGCACCAATTCGATGTTTTCATTTCTGATAAAATCCTCATAAACGCTGAGTGCTGCTGATGGTTCAAATGTCCACATGGATAATTCGCCCTCTTTAGTCCTGGTTTGTCCTCCATCCAGGTATTCTTCCATACTTTGCCAATTCCAGTTTTTCGGGTTGTCGTAATACTTTTTAATCCCTTCATAAAACTCACGGGATATTCCACCAATAGCGGCCTTATTGCCGATATCAGTTTGTCCAAGTCCTCCTGTGGTCAGGCCACCGATCCTTGAATCCGGTTCTATTAATATGACGGATTTCCCCATTCTTTTAGCCTGGATTGCCGCCGCTATACCTCCTGAAGTGCCGCCATAGATTACGAGATCGTACTCATTTTGCGCTGATTCATTTTGGCAATTGGTACAAATAAAAATGGTAATTGATAAAAAGATAAAGTGTAAAAATTTCATGATTATAAATTTATTTAGTTCTACTATTATTATAATGTGTACCCTTTACAAAATCCAAATTACAAAATACAAATCACAAATAAATTCCAAAATCAAAACCTCAAACTATAAATGCTTATCGACTTTCTGTTTTTCTTATTGAAAAGCAATAATATTATACCAAAAAGCCTTATATCATAATTTCACAACTTTTTTTTATTTATAATTCAAGGATTTAACAGTTGATTATTATTTCATTGGATTTTACCCGCCTGCCGGCGGACAGGTTTGTTGTTTGAGTATTGATATTTGTTAATTTAAATTTTCCATCAATTCGTGGTAGAAACATATATTTTTACTAAAAGGCGAATCATCAAATAACCAGGTCAATTGGGTTTAGAAAAACTTAACATCTCGTGCCTCGGTCTGTGGCTCACAGACCGAAAATTTTGATTGTTAAATGGTCTGTGAGCCACAGGCCATGGTATTTTTTATTAAATTGCTTTAAACCCGATTGCCCTAATCAAATAACCTGTTTGGATAAATCACCACATTTGTTCTTCAACATTATTTCCGTTATAAAACCACAATTTTCCCTTCAACCTCACGGTATCCCCTGGAGCACAATCCGGGAATTGAGGATCGGCATGAAAGCAAGGGACATCAGAATTGCCCCAGCTGTTGAATGTATGTTCCCAGCGAGTGATTATCCACTGATCTGAATTTACGGATCTGGCAGAGGCGGAGTTTTTAGTAAACTTTTTATTGAGGTTATCAAGTTGTGTATAACCATCTGCTCCTTTCAGCATCACGCAAACCTGTGTTCTCAGGCTGTCTAATGGTTGATCGGTACCATTGGCCAGCCAGAGCTCCATCTGCACCTCTGCATTGAGAGGTCGTGCGATAGCCCCAAATGAAATGCCATTGGGCAATACCCATGTATTTTCCAGCGATCCATCTGCGTTTATCTGCCAATCCACATTGTCTATAAACTGAAACTGATAATCCCAGATCGTTGGGAAATGCCTGTGGGCTAAAAATGTCAATCCTAAATTTGAGAAAATAGCTTCCGGCAAATCCACAACTACATATTGGGTGGTATCCCAGGGCAGAAAAATGCTGAACTTGGTACCTCTCATCGGATCCATAGCACCATCCAGAAATCCAATCCGTGGGTGCCTGCCCCCGGGATAGGGCAATATTTTGATGTTACTCTTTTTTAAACTCTTACTTTTTGAAATCTGCATCAATACCGAATCTTTCATTTTCTCTAATTGCTCATCAGTCAAACCTGTTACTGCTTTGGCTTCGGCAATATTATACTGATGATCAGAAAACATATTGACTGTCCATGCAGGAAGATTTTCACGGGTAGCCTGCACCTCGGGAGGTAACTTTAATTCCAATTCTTCCCGCGAAGAATATCTATAAGAAAGCATGGGATCATCCGGTAACTTATTGGGAATATAGTCTCCCAAATCTTTCATGGCAATCACCTTGAATCCTTGGTCTTTCAGGTATTGCATACACTCCTTAAACAGAACCGGATCTGTAGTGACCCAGTCATGTACGATGTCCGGAACACCGTGAAACTGCAATACAGCTATTTCTCCATTTCCGGCACGGGTCACTACTTTTTTAAAATGTGCCAAATTCAACCCAGGATAGGCGTCACCCGCTGAAGGAATCAATAAAGGGTGATGTTTGGAAGGATTGTACATTGGCCCGGGTTTGATATCACCATAGGCAACTTCTGGTTGCATTCCTCGACGGGCATATTTATAACCAAGCATTTCCAGCTTCTTTACCGCCCCGGGTCCAAAAAAGTTACCCGTATATGCCAAACTCACCGGTTTGGGGATACCCTGCCAGCTCAATGGTAAATTGACCAGTCCGATTTCACCTTCCAGCCTTGCTACATTTTCCGGTAGGGAGAAATCCACATGCGACCACGTATGGTTTCCAATTTCAAAACCCATCTTATGCAATTGCCCGATCTGATTCCAGGTCATAAAATTGGATGTGTCTTCCATCCAGCGGTAGGAAATAAAAAAAGTAGCTCCAAATCCCATCTCCTTTAGCAGTGGCGCGACAAAGGTTAAATGAGATTTGACAGCGTCATCAAAGGTTAAAACAACGATTTTTTCGTCAATTCTATTTGAGGTATTTATCTCACATGATAAAAAAGCAGAGAAGAAGATGGCTATAAAAATACTTTTCATTACCGGGTCAACTATTAATTTTATCAATTACATATTTATTTAAATGATGGATCGAATAATTTTTCTCTATATTCCTATCACCTGATTTACTAAATCTCAATGTTCTTTTTGGGCCCTTCCCCCAGCTTTTATAAATCGTATGTGATGGTACAAATTTCATTTTTGAAGATTGTACCCTGATTATTCTATTGATCAACGATAACTTTTTTAGGTTAACACCGCAGACTTTTTCAAGATACTCTACTTTGCCGAACCTCCAGCTTTCATGGTCTTGTTTGGAAAGATAACCTAATTCAAGAAGCACGTCAAGGGGTGCGACATAACCTTTTTTGTTAGCCACCTCATTGATTATTCTTTTGACCTTCTTTTCCAGCTCCTGATTATTCATTGTCAAATTCTTCCGTGGAATTAATATCATTAATCCTGGCTTCCACCCATTCGATGTATTTTTGATTTTTGAAATCGAACCACTTCTGTCGGTATTCCCCGGAATTGTCCACTATCCATTTGAAGCTCGCGAATGGTTTTGGCCTGTTTAAAGCATCTATCAGTTTATCTTTTAAAGCTGAATCATTCACAAAATATGCAAAACTTTCCATTACCCTTAAGTTTTCTCTTGTGTCCATCCTTTCAATTTCGAAATAATCAGCCGAATGTTCATCCAGCTCATTGATCACATCTTCCCAGGGTTCTTCATCTGCACCCAAGTGACTATCAAAATCGATAATGGTTATAATTTTTTCAGTCTTCTTATGGTAATAGCATTTCATCCCACAATCAAGATCCTCAGCAATTTCTTTTATTTTTTCTTTTGACAGGGCCATCATTTTTGTTGTTATAAGCTAATTATTGTAATTACGTATTTTATAAACTACAATCTAAAAAATTTCCCGCGAAGAAATAACTATTCAATTGGACTTTCAATAAAATAGATGAACTTTTCAAATGCTTTTTATAATATTATTTAGTAGCTTAGTGAAGCATTCAAATGAATCATCAACCTTAGAATCCAAATTTTATGCAAGGTGGATTTAAAGTTCAAAAAAAGTTTTTTAAGGAGCTAAAAACAAAGCTACCTACCAACTTGTCTATGCCAACTGTTATTGCCGAAGAATTAGACATCAGTATAGACAGTGCATACAGACGAATTCGTGGAGAATCAGATTTGTCACTCAATGAATTTGATATTCTTTCCTCCAAGTATTCAATATCCGCCGATGCTGTTTTATCAAAATCGAACAATAGTATCAACTTTCAATATCGTTCTATAAATCACAATAGATTCGGGTTTATATCCTACTTCAATTCCCTCAGTGAGGAAATAAAATCATTGAAGCAATTTGGTTTAAAGGAGATCATTTACGGAGCTCTGGATCTTCCGATTTTTTATTATTTTCTCTATCCAAAACTCGCTGCTTTCAAAATGTTTTTCTGGATGAGAAATGTATTTGAATTCCCCGACTTCAATCACAAACAATTCAACTTTGAGGCCGTTTCTGAAGATGATTTGGAGCAATCCCATGAGATGATAAAAAGTTACTTAACGGTCCCAACTGTTGAAATTCTAAGTGAAGAAGCATTAAATTCTACATTGAGGCAAATTAAATTTTATAATGAAATTGGGATTTTTGAAAAGAAACAAGACATCATTGATATACTTGATGATCTTAGGAAAGTAGTTGATCATATTCAAAAACAGGCCGAATACGGATATAAATTCTATCCGAAGAATCATTTACCTGAAAGTGGTGATGGTGATAATCTAAAAATGTATTGCAATGAAATCACTATATCGGAAAATGTGATTTTATTGAGACTTGAAAATTTCAACATGGTTCATTTGGGGCATAATGTGATGAATATATTATCTACGAATAGCGATGTTTTCTTCCAGGATGCTTATGGCTTTATCCAGAAAGTCATGAAAAATTCTACATTAATAAGTATTACCGCTGAAAAAGAAAGGAAACGATTTTTTAATATTTTATATCGCAAAATCGATAAAATAGAAGCTCATTTCAGGGATTAGACTCTAACTTGAATCTGTCTATAAACTCAGTGTCTGATTCAGAAAGTTCGATATCAAGCCTCGCCTTCCTTAGTACGAAGTACGGCGGACAAGGGCTTGCGTAGATCGAAAAAATGTGAGTTTACATTTCGTAAATGATCATTTTGAGAGCAAGCCTGCCTAAAAGCAGGAAGGCATAACGCAGATAGGGGACTTTATGGACAGACTCTAACTAAATCCTTTTTCCACTTCGCATACCCGACAAATGCCAGTACAGTTAAACACAGAAAAAGAACTGCTGTCGGGTAAAGGTCTTTGTAAATGTAAATTCCTATAGAAACCGCATCGACAATTATCCAGACCAACCAGTTTTCAAGGATTTTTCTGGCCAGCATCCAGGTGGCAGCAAAGCTAAGTGCTGTAGTGAAAGAATCCCAATAAGGTAAATCAGAGTTAGTGAATCTGATTAAAACCCAGGCGATGAAAAAGAACAAAAATATCGTGATGAAAATCAGGATGATGGTCAGCCTTTTTGAGGCGCTGCTCACTTTCAATTCGCTGTGCTGGTGATTTTGTGTATTTCCAAAAAGCCACATATACCATCCATAAAAACTGATCACAAGGAAATATACCTGGAGCGACATATCGGCATACAGCCTGGCGGCAATGTATATATAAATGTACATGGTCACCATTATTATGCTCACCAACCAGTACCATGGATTTTGTTTTATTTGTAAAAAAATAGCAACAAACCCAAGGCCCGCAGCAAGGAGTTCAAAATAGTTTTCTGAAATCCAGGTTACAGCTAAATTCACAAATTTGGAATTTTATCGAGATCATTGTTTATCACTTTCAGCATAAAAACAGAGTGCGGTAATTCGAATGATTTTTTAATCTCATGGGTAATGGAGGCCATCACATCATCAAATTCACCAAAAACCTGGGTGCTCATGCCGTTAGTTTTAACAGTTAATTTTTCGTGGGTATTTAACCTTTTTATGAAATCTTTAATATGCATCAGGTAATTGTCATTTAATGGATAATAGCCTATTTCTACTGAGGTTTTCATTTTTTAATGAGTTTTTATGAATAAATCTTAATACTGCAAAATTATATATCCCGTAGGATTATTTGATATAAAAACATAAAATCCAATAAGAGTATTTGTATAATTGTTTTTTGTTAGCGGATTAAAAATCTGAATGTCATTTTTTATGCAGCGCAATTTATTAATCTTATTTTTTATATTTTTCTTAGCATTAATAGTGAATCAAATTTGTGCTCAGCCACTCGAATATAATATTATTTGGTTTGGTAAAATCGGTAAATTGTATATAAACAAAACCGTAAAGGATGACTATGCCCATATTGAGATAAATTCTGAAGTTAAGATTCCGTTTGTCAAACTGAATTGGATCACGAGCATAGAATCATTGAATGGCAAACTTAAGAATGCAAATTATTCACAATTATTAAATGGGAAAAAGCGGGAGTTTACGGATATCACCAATATAAATGATAGTTCCTGGCAAATGATTACCGAGAAAGGCATCAACAATAAAATCAAAGTCAACCAGCCATTTTGTACTTCCAGACTTTATTACGAAGAGCCTGTAGACCTTGAATATGTTTTTTCAGAACGTTTCGGAAAATCGCTGGAAATAGTTGATCGTGGCAACGGACGTTATAGACTGCTGCTTCCCGATGACAATCATTGCGAGTATTTTTATGAAAATGGCATTTGCAAAGAGGTCAAAGCTAAGAATGGCGGCAGGACGATTAAAATGGTGCTGGTTGATCAGCCGCAAAAACAGGAAGAGACACTATAAAATCGATGCGCTTTTGTTCAGTCAGAATAATTGATAGAACACCGATATGAATCTCCGATTTTAATATAACTTTGTATCTCCGAATATAAGAAAACCACCAATGGAAAAAATAAAATGGGGAATTGTAGGCACTGGAAATATTGCGAATTCCTTTGCCAGGGATTTTAAATATGTGAACGATGCAGAGCTATTTGCTGTAGCTTCCAGGTCTTTGGAAAAAGCTGATGAATTTGCCAGGAAGTACGGGATTCCAAAAATTTACGGCTCCTATGAAGAGATGTACAAGGATCAGCAAATAGATGCCATATATGTTGCCACACCACACAATTTCCATTTTCAAAATGCCTCGGATGCTTTACAGGCCGGGAAAGCTGTCCTTTGTGAGAAACCAATAACCGTCAACGCAGATGAATGCAGACAATTGATGGAAATTGCCAATTCTACCGGGAGTTACCTAATGGAGGCTATGTGGACCTATTTTCTGCCACCAATAATAAAAGCTCAAAAATGGATCAGAGAGGGGAGAATCGGAGATGTACGCTACATCAAGGCAGACTTTGGGTTTAAAGGGAATATTGAGAGAGAACCTAGGTTATATGATCCGAAATTTGCAGGCGGAGCTTTACTCGATATTGGGATTTATCCTATTGCGATGGCCTGGTTGTTTTATAACAAACTTCCGGAAAAGATTTCAGTATTAAGTAAAAAAACGGATACAACTGTTGACAGCGAAGAAACTATGATATTTGAATATTCAAATGGAGAAGTTGCTAATCTAGCGGCTTCCATACTTTTTGACATGCCAAATGAGGCCGTCATTATTGGAGAAAATGGTTATATAAAAATCCCGGAATTTTTCGTGGCAAGAGAATGTTTTCTGTATAAAGATGAAGAGCTCCGGAAACATTTTGTTGATTCGCGGAAGAGTGTAGGTTACGATTTTGAGGTAGAAGCTGTGAATCAAGATTTGCGAAATGGGAAAACTCAATCAGAAGTTGTTCCATTATCTACTAGCCTGAAACTGCAGGAAATAATGGATATGGTAAAAGTTGATTTCAAACTTTAATTAGTAATGTTCTAAATTAAGTTATAGACCATGCAGTTAATTATAGCGACAAAACAAATGAATAATTATTTGTAAATTTATTGAAATTAATAATGAATGAAACAAAGATTTTATTTTGACACTTCCGTGTTTGGTGGAGTGTTTGACAAAGAATTTGAGGGAGATACATTGCAGCTTTTTGAATGGGTAAAATCCGGAAATATTATTTGCCTTTACTCAGAGCTGACGGAAACAGAATTAATGAACGCACCTATTAAAGTTAAAGATTATTTCAAAAATCTGCCGGATGCCAATTTGGAAAAAATCGAGATTAATGACGACATATTGACTCTGGCATCAAAATACATTGAAGAAAAAGTGGTTGGTCAAACCAATTTTGATGATTGCGTTCATATTGCAACTGCAACAATAACCAAAGCTGACATTTTAGTAAGCTGGAATTTTAAGCATATTGTAAATGTGTACAGAATTAGGGGATACAATTCTATCAACATGCGAATGAATTATTCTTCATTAGAAATCCGTTCGCCTAAAGAAATCATTAAATATGAAGACTAAAACTAAAAAGGAAGAATTTGATACAGTTAAAGTTTTTCGAGAAATTAAAACCAAAATATCAAAAGATTTAGCAGGAATGAACTTTGATCAAATTAAAGAGTATTTAAAAAAGAATAGTTTGAAGTTTCATACAAAATAGATCTCCTAGTAATAACAATTGTGATCAAATACACCCACACTAATATTCTCGCTAAAGACTGGAAAAAACTATCGCAATTTTATATTGATGTTTTTGACTGCGAAGTTGTTTATCCGGAAAGAGACTTACATGGAAGATGGATTGATAAAATGACTAATATTTCCGGAGTACACATTGAAGGTGCTCATTTAAAACTCCCGGGATATGAAGATGGGCCTACTCTTGAAATTTTCGAATACAATAAAATAATCAACAAAGACAAAATATCTCAGATTAATGAAATCGGATTTACCCATATAGCATTCAAGGTCGATGACGTGCATGAATATGTTGAAAAAGTGTTGTCAAACGGAGGAAGTTTTTATGGAGAAGTCGTAGAAAAAGAAATTGAAGATGTGGGAACGTTGACTGCCATATATATGCGTGATCCGGAAAATAATATTGTAGAAATCCAGAATTGGAAGTAATTGGAATGACAGGTAAAAAAGACATAGAAAACAGAAAAGATATTGAACTCCTTGTAGATGCTTTTTACGAAAAGGTATTGCAAGATGAGACAATTGGCTACATTTTTAATGAAGTTGCAAAGATTGACCTGGCAAAGCATATGCCACTGATGTACGATTTTTGGGAGACAACACTTTTTCACAAAGCCAACTATAAGGGAAACCCTATGAGGGTCCATGTTGACCTACATGCAAAAGAGCCACTGAAAAAAGTGCATTTCGACCGTTGGCTGTCGATGTTTAAAGAAACCATTGATGAATTGTTTCATGGAGAAAAAGCAGAGCTGGCCAAAACCAGGGCGTTATCGATTGCGACGGTAATGCAGATTAAAATTTATCAGGCTTCAGAAAAGACCTGATAAGTGGCTGTTATCCCGTGAATATTTTTATAGATACGTAATATCTCAGAAAGGTATTTTCTTATTGTTCTCCTCTCTTATGATTCAGGGTCAAAAACAAACACTTCTTCAATTTTCAATTTGAATACCTTCGAAATATCATGAGCCAGTTTTAACGATGGGTTATATTTCCCCTTTTCAAGAAAAACAATGGTTTCTCTCCTTACATCAACCAATTTTGCCAAATCAAGTTGCGTAAGATTTTCTCTTGCACGCAATTCCTTAATCCTGTTATTCATCGAATTTCTGCTTTACGATAAATTTTGTAATTGCCCAAATCAAGCAAGAAAGCAATATCCCACCACCTAGCCTGGTCTCTACATCAGGAAACTTATCTTTAAAAATAAAAATGAATAGCCACATATATAAAGATGCCATATATGCGTAATATCCTGTTTTATGTTTAATTCGCGTGCTTAATTCATCTTCGACAGGTAATCCTGCCTTTATTTCTTTATCTCTTTTGAAGGCCGCAACTAATGCAATTACGCCACCCGCAATAATTAGGATAAAAATAAATAGATCTAATCCCTGAAATAAATTAGTTCCTTTCTCGAAGGCAATAAATCCCCAAATAGCTCCCATGAATAATATAGAGGCTATCATTAATGTTTTTCTTGTTTTTTTCATGATGCTCTTTTAAAGTTACATAAATCTAACATAAAGATAGAAATACATAACCTTAAATTCCAAATTATTTTTCATTTTTTTTCGATTTATCTAATGAATCATTGAAATTGTAGATATGAATTTTGAATGATCAACACTGTATTTATACTATTACTAGTATTATTATAAATTTGATCGATAGAACAAAAATTATCATTTATAAAAAATAGATATTTATCTCATGAAAAAACTGAGACCCACGAGATTTATTCTCCTCTTTATTTGTGTTTTGCTTCTGAACTGGACCTTAAAAAAGGAGCCTTCTATAAGAAGTCGAATTCAACCTGTATCTAAAGGGAGTGGTTTTCACATGGACGGATATTGGGTATGGGGAGGTTCGATGATTAAGGCTGAAGGCAAATATCACCTTTTTGCATCGAGGTGGATAAAAGGCGAAAAATTCCCGAAAAACTACAGGAACAATTCAGAAATTGTCAGGGCGATCTCGGACAATCCTTTGGGACCATTCAAATTTGAAGAGGTAATCATCGGTGAACGAGATAGCAGCTATTGGGATTCGAATATGGCCCACAATCCAACGATACATCGGATAGGTGATCAATACGTTCTATTTTACATTGGCAGTGATTTCACCACCTATTTGAATGATTCAGGAGCATTATTGCGGAGGGTTGGGTATGCAACGGCTAATTCTATCAATGGACCATGGGTGAGATCAGAACAACCTATTATTGATCATGAATCAAATAATCCAGCCGTCTTAGTCGATGATTACAGCATTAAAATGCTCTATCGGGATGAAGAATTAAAGGTGAAATTAGCTGAAGCGGAGAATTTTCAGGGGCCATTTGAAACAATAAATGATAATGTATGGCCGGAACACAAAATCGAGGATTTCTATTTTTTCAAAATGAATAGTTTATATCATTTTATCTGTGAAGATAATAGGGGAGGAATTAGTGGTCACGAACGGTGGGGTGTTCACCTGTATTCTGAAAATGGAACTGATCATTGGAAAAAATACGATCCTGTGGTGGTTTACGATCATGAATTGAGTTGGAATGATGGTACCGGCTTACATTGCACAAGGAGGGAAAGGCCGCAGCTTTTTATTCAGGATGGGAAAATTACACATTTAATTACAGGCATTTACGATGGAGAAGATTCCTGGTGTCAACCAGTAGCTTTGATTCCATCGGTTGATACTGATCGTGAATAGTTTATTAGGTTGTAATGGGACAGGAAATAATTGTTTGTTACCAGTTGCTGGTTGTTTGTTGCACTTGTCCTTGTCAGTCGGCACAAGTACTTATTTATCTTATCAACTGATAATCATTAATTAAAAGCCCTGGGGAAAGATTCAATTTTGTTGTTAATCTACGAATCATATCAACGGTTAATTTGCGTTTGCGATTTAGTATTTCAGATACTCTGCTTTTTCCGCCAATCTCATCTACTAAATCAACTTGTTTTAGTCTCATTTCTTCCATTCTAATTTTTATTGCTTCAATTGGATCTGGCGCTTCAATTGGATAATGTTTTTTTTCATAATCATCAATCATTAATCCAAGTACATCTGCTTCATCACTTTCTTGTGTACCAATAGCTGCATCAAAAATTTCTTCAAGTCTTTTTAAAGTCTTTTTATAATCTGTTTCTGTTTTGATTGGTTTTATATTCATGTCCGTAAATTTAAACTGTGTTTGCATCAATTTTATCATACTCAACATGTGACCCAATGAAACGAATAAAAATCCATTGTTTTTCAAAGTTGAATTTTGCCACCAGTCGATATGAATTTCCTTTAATATTAAAAACAATCCTGCTATCTTTTAAAATACTCGCATTTACATAAGTTAGTTTAACATCATTTGGTGTTCTCCATTCTGAACTCATTGCTGTATCGTACCATGTCTTTAAATACTGTTCCGAATCAGAATGCTTTTCCCAATAAGTTCTCAATGTACTCTTAGCAAATATTCTTTCCATTTTTATTTTAGACGGATGCAAATATAAAGATAATTCTCAATTTGGGAACTTTTTTTTGAGCACCTTTTTTTATTTACTTGAATAATTCATGGTGCCAACCGGTGGCAATAATTACATCAGTTGATACTGATCGTAAATAATGACAGATGTTAAAACCAATTTTTTAAGAGATCAAAACTTGTTGTGGCGACCCAGGTCAGTAAAAACGACCAGAGTACTATCCCGGCAATGAGGTGAGGCATCAGTTTAGAAGTGTTTTTTATGATTAATAGGCCAACTATAATTGCGGTGATCGGGCCGAATATACCGGGAGTTATTATGCCTAAACCCACTAACCCATATTTGTCAACGATATGAGAAAACCGGCCTTTCTTTTTTTTCAACTTCTCTTCGCTCCAGTTTTTAAGGACCCAACGCTTTACGGAATCTCCGAAATAAAACAGTAAAATTACCGTAGTAATTGACCCTAAAGCTGTGAATATGGCGATTTCCATCGGGTGTGATTTAAGGGCAATTCCAACCGGAATGGCTTTCCAGATTCCTGTAATTCCCACGACGTAAATTGTAAATACACGAATAATCACGTTTTCCATCTACCGTCAAAACTAATTCTTCAAAGCATTAAATCCATAATCTTCAGATGAATAATTTATACGCTTTGGAAATCCTCTTTAGCTACGCCGCAGAAACAGAAGAGGACTGTCAGCCATTTTTCCATTTTCCAATCTAAATTGCTTCCGGATGGGTCGTTATAGGTTGCCAGGTTTGAATTAGTGGGTTGGTCATGTAAATCTATACAAACAGAATAGATCAATTCTTATTACAGTTTCATGAAATTATTTTTTTTATCCCATCCTGAATTCTACATTCGTTAAAACAAAAATTATTGATAATAATTTATGAGAAAATCAAAAATTTCCCCGGTTATAGTATTTGCATCTTTGATAGTGATCATAGCTGGCGTAATGGCTGCGCAAGCTATTATTATACCGATGGTTTTGGCATTATTTATCAGTATCATTTGTGCTCAGCCAATCATTTGGCTGGTGAATAAGAAAGTGCCCCATACCTTGGCAGTAGTTATTGTTTTAGCAGGAGTGGGGTTACTGTTTTCGGCCTTTGGAGGGATCATTGGCAATTCGCTTGCTCGTTTCACAAATGATGCTCCTAAATATGAGCAAAATTTAAAAGAAATGTCAATTTCAATCATAAGTTATCTTAATAGTGCCGGAGCCAATATTGACTCAAAGGTATTCATTGACTTAGCAGATCCTGGTAAAATTCTAAGTTTTACTGCGACGGCTGTTGGAGAAATCGGAAGCCTCATGTCAAATTCGTTTTTAATAATACTGATTACCATTTTTTTATTGTTGGAAATTAAGAGTATTGCCCTAAAGGCGAAATTAATCCAAAAAGTGCATGGAAATTCATTGAAATATTTAGATAAAATTGGTCATAGTATCCGTAATTATCTTTCGATTAAAACAGTAATAAGCTTTTTGACAGGGATTTTTATATGGATCTGGTTACTCGTCATCGGTGTCGATTATGCTATTTTATGGGGAGTTATAGCATTTCTGTTAAATTATATTCCAAACATCGGATCCATTATAGCGGCTGCGCCAACCATGCTACTCGCTTTGGTTCAATTGGGCGCAGGAGGTATGATATGGACTGGTATTGGATATTTGGCTGTTAATTTGGTGATGGGAAATATAATAGAACCTAAGGTTATGGGGAAGGGTTTAGGTTTGTCCACACTTGTTGTATTTCTTTCATTAATTATTTGGGGGTTCATCCTTGGAGCAGTGGGAATGTTTTTATCAGTTCCAATAACAATGAGCATTAAAATTATACTTGAACAAAATGAACATACCAAATGGATTGCGGTGCTTTTGGGCACCGAAGAAGAAACTAAAAAAATGTTTAGGGTTACCCATTTAGATCGCATTTGATTTAATCATTGCATAGCTCACAGGTTCATGTAGTACACATCTTTCAATAATTTTATCTAAGATTGAAATCCTATGATTTCTCCGGTTAAACCTAAAAAAATATTCATCAA
>JAJRQT010000025.1 GCA_024280115.1 Bacteroidota bacterium
CTCTGACCGTTAATAGCCTGAATATCTGCATTTTAACTGAAAAAACCTAATAAATAGCGAAAAGATTCACATAAAAAATTGACCTTAATTTATTGATAATCTTTTAGTTACATGATTTAAAAGAGACACTACCTACTGCCATACGATAATCGACTTGATGGGTGACTTGAAACCACAGCCCGGAGTTGAAATAAATCCATGGATTCAGCTTGCTTTTATAACTGTTTCATTTCTGATTGTTGCTTATCTCGTTGCCAAATACCGGCATGGAGTAGCTGCCAACAACACCATGTTTCAGATCTTGATATGGTCAACCATTATCATTGCCATGACCAGCCGTGGACTACATATATATTTTGGAGGGGGATTAGGGGAGGCAAGTTTCTCGACCCTTGTTGTCAGGACTTTCTTTGTTCAAATCGTATTTGTTTCTTCAGCTATTTATACGAGTTATATGTCTTGGAAAATCAGTAAAACACTTCGGTATTGAATTAGGGGTTTTGGCACAAGTGGATACTTGCGCCAGAAAATCCAGTAGAAATCGGGTTGGTTTTTATTCCATAGAAAACTCCATCACCCGCTCAGTGATTTGTGGTCGTACAAACTTCCTGAGATGTTCCGGATAGCCCAGTTCCCAAGGTGATGGCCCGACATACGAAGAGTTTTTACCCGACATTTTGATAAAGCCTGCTGTAGAGATTTCTACTACTGTGAAGAGCGGGTCTTTGTATGGTGCTGTAAATTTTATCCACTTGAAATCCTTGTCAACTTCTTCGCTATATCGGATATGCTCATATTCATCACCAAGCCATTTATAGGCCATGGAATTGATGGTGATATACCAAATGCCGTTGACCTCTTCTGCAAAATCATGATGAGTGTGCCCGTTGAAGCAGGCAATGATTCGGTTGGCTTTATTGGCTTTATTATGGTTTTCAAAAATATTCCTCACTTCTTCGGCATTTTCTATAGAATATCGCTCCCCGGGATTATTGGGGTCGGTCCCGATGCCCTGATGAGAAAATATGACAACCGGTCCCTCCGCCGATATCAATTCTTTTTGCAACCAGCTCAGTTGCTCTTTCCCCATAAATGATTTGTACCCTTTTTGATCAGGAAATTTCTTGTTATTCCCATCGAGCACAATGAACGGGAACCCATTTTGAGAAAAAGCATAGTAGGAATTATTCATTTCGCGGTAAGCGACGGCCTCCTCAAGAGAAGTACCTCCATCCATCTCATGATTGCCGATCACATGGTATTTCGGGCCGGGAAAAGAATTCCAAATCGAAAAGTAAGGTTCATATTTCTTTTCAGGAATACCAAAATCCCCAAGTTCAATAATGAAATCCGGCTTAGCCATATTCATGCTGTCGATAAAGGTGGTGATCCTCTTCTCAGCATCGTACATAGTCGGTAGGTGCACATCAGAGCACATACCAATTTTGATGGTTTTTACTTCCTTCTTCGAAGAGCAGTCAACAAAGAAAAACAGGGAAATTAGCAGGATTATGGATAAAGAATATTTCATTGGAGTAATTATAATAGAATTTGCAGAATGGCATGCCGCCCTCCGGATAGATTACTCTTTGGTTCAACCTATTGACTATTGTAAAATAAAAATTCGACATCGAAATTTAATTTGCGAGACTATAATACTTTTCTCATGCCCACAAAAACGATTCTCCAGAATGGTCTGATTTGAGTCTACTCCGACAAGTATAACACCCCTAAATCCCCTGAAGGGGACTTCGCAGAATAGTTGAAAATCAATGAATTCTGACGTTGCGTAGTGAATTCATGATTTAATATTTCTAAACTGTTACTCAACCATTAAATGAATGCTCTTTTTAGAATTTTTCTGCTTTAAATAATTAAATTTATACCAGCGTAATTCAATAAATATAGCTGTAATACATATCTTTTTTATATAGGATCAGAACCTTTAAATAGTTTATCAATATGAAATATCCAATTGCACAAATGATCGTCCTTTGCTTGCTATGCACAGTTACTTTATGTAATGCAACTGTGCCGTTTACTGATAGGGAACCGGAAAAACCGTCCACTAAAACTGAAGAAAGCACCGGATGGATACAGCTTTTTAATGGCGTGGATCTATCTGGTTGGAAGCATGTTGGTAATGGGAATATGTATGTTGAAGATGGTATGATTAAAACCAATGGAGGAATGGGGCTATTATACTGGCCCGGATCAAAGTTCGGGAATTGTACCATTCGGGTGGTTTATAGAATGCGTGATGAAAACAGTAATGCAGGATTTTTTATCCGCATACCAATCGAGCCTAAGGAAGAATGGATGCCAGTTTATTATGCGTATGAGGTGCAGATTGATAACCATCCGGAGCTTTCCAATGAAGATGAATATCACTCAACCGGGATGCTGTATGCTTTCACTAAACCTCTGGCAAAAGCCTGGAAACCTGGGCCTGAATGGAATACGTTTGAAATAACTCTGGATGGTGATCGTACCATTATCATGCTCAATGGCGTAAAAGTAACCGATTATACTGAAGGTGATCCCGTGCCGCCACGCAAGTTTGATTTTGAACCTTTCCCCGGAAGACGACCGGAATATGGTTTTATAGGCATGCAAAATCACGGAGAGCACGATGTTGTATTTTTTAAAGAAATTTCTGTAAAACCGCTTGAGAAATAGGTTTCGTAAAAAACGAAATAGAAATTTGACTGAACATCAATAACGGATATTAACCTCAATAAATGATGAAAGAAAATAAAAGAACAACGGACGCTGGATTATCCAGGAGAAAGTTTGTAAAAATTGCTACTTCAGGCGCGGCTGCATTTTCTATTGTCCCAAATTTTGCAGTAAGCGGACTGGGCCATGTCGCTCCGAGTGATAAATTATATATTGCTGCAATTGGTTGTGGCGGAGAAGGAGAAAATGATATTCATCACTATGCCAATGCACCGAAAAAAAATGCAGTGATTTCCCATCTCTGCGATGTGGATGACCGAATGGCTGCCCCACGAATCAAGGAATTCCCAAAAGCAAAATTTTATCACGACTGGCGCGAGTTATTTGAAAAAGAGAGCAAAAATTTCGATGCTGTTTCTGTAGCGATCCCGGATCATAATCATGCAATAGTAGGCCTCAACACCATGCAATTAAATAAGCATTTATACCTTCAGAAGCCGCTATCTCATGATATTTATGAAGCCCGGATATTAACGGAAGCGGCAAAGAAATACAAGGTGGTTACGCAGATGGGTGATCAGGGCGCTTCAAGCGATGGAATGTTTACATTACGGGAATGGATAGAAGCGGATCTTTTGGGTGATATCGAAAAAGTATATTGCTGGACAGACCGCCCCGTTTGGCCACAGGGTATTTCATGGCCGGATCAGCGCCCAAAAGTTCCCAAAGAACTCAAATGGGATTTGTGGCTGGGGACCGCTAAAGAAACAGAATACATTGATAATATGGTCCCCTTCAATTGGCGGGGATGGTGGCGATTTGGCACCGGGGCATTGGGTGATATGGGATGTCATATTATGGGCCCTCCCTTCAAATTATTAGATCTTGGTTATCCTTATGAAGTATCAGGAAGTGCCAGTACAGTTTATAACGGAATATTTACTGAAGCCATTTACCCGCAAAGCGGGCCGGTTTCGAGTTCCATTAAATTTAAATACAAACTCAAAAACGGGAAAAATCTTGACCTGTTCTGGATGGATGGCGGTATTTCTCCCGAGCGCCCGGATGAACTAAATCCCGATGAGAATATGAATGATATAATGGGTGACTGGCCGGGTTTGAACGATTATGAAGGAAGCACACTGTTTATTGGCACCAAAGGGAAAGCCGCCTGCGGATGGGGTGGACGCAATCCTATACTCCTGCCGCTTTCACTTAATGACCAGATAAAAATCCCTAAAAAATATACGCGTGTAGAAGGAGATATGGATGGCCATTGGTGGCAGTGGGTAGATGCCTGCATCGCGGGTTATGGAAATGCCGAAGTATCCTCACCTTTTGAAGGCTATGCAGGTCCGCTGACAGAAACGGTTTTGATGGGCAACTTATTATTGCGCAGCTTTAATATTCGCGAAAAGGTAACAAGAACAGATCCGGTTTATGGAGAAATGACCGGATACAATTACCCAGGCAGATATAAAGCCTTTAAATGGGATGGAGAAAATATGAACATAACGAATTTCGAGCCCGCCAATCAATTTGTTAAAAGAACCTACCGCAAAGGATGGGGAGAGCTCAAATTGTAGCTTGGTGATTATTGAATAGAATAATAATTGGACCCTTGTTGGTGTTTGCCGGTCAATGTCAATTAGTTAAGGCTTCAGCTCTTGTTTGCCCTGGTTTGTACCTGCCTGGCAGTTGGCAGGTTGTCTCCAACAAGCATATGTAACAAAACAAAAACAATCATGGATTTAGCATCTCTATTTGTTGACTAAATCATGTTTTGAGGTGTTGAGAATAATGGTATGATTTTTAAGAATCCTGAAAGGATTCAAGGTATAAGCTCAGGGTGATGAGCATCGAGCCCTGAGACTTAGATTGTTTTCTTAAACAGGGCTGAAAGCCCGAAAGATAAGTATCTACAAAAACTATGGCTCGGCGTATTTCAAGGTATAATTGCACTATATATTAACCGCGAAAAGGGAAGATCCATTGATCACGTGTGCTTTACGAGCGTATTTATGTGTCACCCTTTCAGGGTTTATTTTATACGACTATTTTGACTCAGGACTTCGCGACTCTCCGTCCTAAGCTGTTACATATCGGGGCGTTGCCCCTTTGCTGTTTTCAACACCTCAATGATTTAGCCTATTGGTTGGTCACAAGAACAGCAAATAAATGGAGACTATTTCCACTAAAATTTCAGTAGAATCTATCAGTTTTCTCATTCTCATCAATATAAAAAATGCCTCTTCACTTTATTCCTGAATGGTTCAATTTCAGTTGTCCATTGATCAATAATTGAAGACACCTCAAACGTTTTGCTGAATTGGAGTCGAATTTCATCAGTTCCACACACTTTGTCGAACATGCTGAAACGGGATGGGTCGCAAAGCTCAAACACATTTTTACCGGGCCGGAGTTTATGGCATTCCTGCAAAAAGTAAAACTGGATTAATGAAAGCGGAGCGGTCTTCGGGTCAGTCAAATGTACCTGAACTCCATGAACAAGCTCGCCTTTCGAAACACTGTAGTAGGGTTTGAAATGTATGGGACGAAAAATCACTCCGGGCAATTGAAGATCGTTGAGATTTTTAGCCAGGGCATCAGCATCTATCCATGACGCTGCAAAAAGCTGGAATGGGAGCGTGTAACCCACCCCAATACTATAGACGTAAAGTTCGCCGAGAATCCCGGATATAGGATAATAATAGGGTGAATGTGGATGTGGAATATGTGGTGAAGACGGCACCCAGGGCAAACCGGTTTCTTCAAAGATCATATCCCTGTGCCAGCCTTCCATCCGGATCACCTTCAACTTGCATTGAACGCCATTTTTCAGCAGCTTTTCTTTATTGAGAAAAGTAGCCAATTCCCCACACGTAAGCCCATGGACATACGGAATTGGAAACTGGCTGACGAATGAAATGAACCCCGGCTTGACTAATGGTCCTTCCATTTTCTCACCTCCCAAGGGATTGGGCCTGTCGAGGACAATGAATTCAACACCATTTTCTGCCGCTGCTTCCATCGCCAGTCCCATGGTGCTGATGTAGGTGTAGGAACGTGAACCAATATCCTGAATGTCATACAGCAGTACATCGATATCTTTCAGCATATCAGTGGTCGGTTTTCGCGTTTTTCCATAAAGGCTAAATACCGAAAGTCCGGTTTTATCATCCTTTGCCGTTGAGACATGATCACCGGCAGAATAATCTCCGCGAACTCCATGCTCCGGGCCGTACAAGGCAACAAGGTTTACTTCTTTTGCTTCAAAAAGGATATCAACGGTTGATCTTAATGATGCATTTACGCCGGTTGGATTTGTAATGAGGCCAACTCTTTGCCCCCGAAGAGGGGCGAAATCATTCTCTACCAAAACCTGCAATCCGGTTTTAACAGTTTGGGAGTGTGACACAATGGTTGACAAAAAGAGGAATAGAATTATTAATAGCTTTTTATTCATGGAAAAAATTATTTACACTCATTATCTTCAACATTATTATACATAATTAGTCAATTATTTGCGTCATAACGAACGAAATAAATTCTTTCTATTTGACAGACCACTTCTCCCTATTTCGTTGTCATCGAATGGACGAGAATATTTATGAATAAACTTAATATCATGAAATACACCCATCTTTTTATTCTTCTATTGATCACGTCAGTCACAATTGCTCAAAACCCAATCGTTCCTCCTGATATGTAAATTGCTGATCCTTGCGCTCATGTCTGGGAGGATGGCAAATTATATATCTATGGATCCGTGGATGTAAGCACAGACTATTATTGCTCCTGGCTCCATCATGTGATGTCCACAACAGACTTGATTCATTGGGAGATAGAAGAAAATGTACTATCCTCCAAGGGCAATAATAACCAGGTGCCCTACAGTGAGGCACTACTTTTTGCACCGGATTGTATGTATTACTGTGTTTCGGATATAAAAGGTACGGAAGGTGTGGCCACTTCAAAAAATCCATTGGGCCCTTTTATCAACGGGAAAAAGATAGAATTGAAAGGTATTGAGGGAATTGAACCTGCAGTATTTATGGATGATGACGGGCAGGCCTATTATATCTGGAGTCAATTCGAAGCTAAGATCGCAAAGCTAAAACCGAATATGATGGAAATGGATACCGCCACTATTATTATGGATTTATTGACCGAAAAAGAGCATTTTTTCCATGAAGGAGGTTTCCTGTAAACTGGATAATTCAAACGCTTTGGTTAAACTTCTATGGTAATTGGGAAAATCTGTTCGAGATGGATTGGGTGAGGTTTGGGAGAAGATAAGAATTCTGTTTCCTAGTTTGATCAGGTACTCGTCGCAAATACCATTTAATGTTTGCTGTATAGACTTTTTTATAAGTGATTAAACGTTTGGAGCCTAATTCTTTTTCTATTTTTATAGCTGAAAATTACTGATGTCCGACTAATTCCCCCTTGGAGAAGGGGGATAGGGGGATTGATACTGATAGTCAAGGCGTTACCTTGTGTTCTGATAAGTTTATAAAAAAGGCTTGTTTTTCAAATTCAAGTAAAAAGCAAATAGTAATTAAAGTAACCATGATAGCATTTAAGAAAAATCTAATTTTAATCTTTCTCGTAGCAATTAGTATTGATGAATTTAGTCAAGGTGGCCAAGTTGGGAAAAGGGAAATTCCCAAGTCACCAGAAGAAATCCTGCTTATGGATTCCACGATCAATCTTTATAAAGCGGGTGATTTTTTTATAAGTGGGCAACCAAACGATTCCATCCTCATTGCTTTACAAAAGCAAAACCTTCAGCTGATTATCAACATTCGTACCGCCGAAGAAATAGAGGTAATTAAAGAAAAAGGTTTTGATGAGGTAGCATTTTCAGATTCCCTGAATATTGCTTATGTAAATATTCCCATTGGGGGAAAGGCAGGATTTACTGAAAAAGCCATACAAGACATCAATGATGCAATTCAACGCCATGATGGTAATATCATGATTCATTGCCGAAGTGCGGGAAGAGCCAGCAATGCATGGATGGCCTGGTTGATTAATTATTATGATTTACCCGTAGATGATGCAATTATTTTAGGGAAACAAATGCAATTCAGATTATACCTTGAGGATTTGCTTGGCTATGAATTGTCGTATAGTAAAAAATAGAAACAGTTGCTCAACTCAATTTGTTGAATACGGAATTTAAACCTTTATTTCACATAATGATTTTTTTAAAGCTGGATTACGATTCCTTTAGGTATTAATTGAAAAAAATATAAAAGCGTAGTTGAAATCTAAGCCAAGCAAAAGTAATTTTTAGTAAAAATCTGAATATATGAATAGATTTGGATCACTAATATTCTTAGTTTTTATTGTCATCATCATAGCATATCTATGGAATGTATTTGATGTAGGTCCGATTTTCATTGGAAAGACGCAAACCATCAATGGAATGATAATAGAAACCCATCACGTCCCACTAGGTAGGACAATGGTTGTTGAATACAGTTATAGCTATACCTTTGAGGGCAAAGAATTTAGAGGCAACTTTAAGCCATTGGGTGGAAGTAGAATATTAAATGAGGGGATAGTATTTTACTTGAAATATCAATTAAGCATCCAGAGAAATCTAAATTGAAAGGGTACTATAGATAGTACAAAGTCATATTTTTTGAGATAGGATGATGCTCATTTCTTTGTCTTAGTGTATATTACTTCTACATCTTAATATCTGTCAATAGTTTTTTCTAAAATACAAATTAGGCAATTAAAGTGAAGCCAGATCACAATTTCAAAGAGTATAGATTGAAAGAAATAGAAGGGTGTAATTTCAAATTACGCCCATTAATAGCCTCTTTAATTTCAGGATAATTCTTTATTAAACCGGAACTTCGTAGCCTTTTCTGTATTTCTTAGTTAGGAGTGCATTGGCTTTTTTGTCTCCAACGAAAACCTCTGAAACAGGATCCCATTCTAAATCTACTTTTCGCTGATATGCAATATTCGCCAGGTTGCATACCGATGCGGATCGATGGCCAATTTCCACATCGCAAACCGGTCTGTTACCGGATTTTATGCAATCTACAAAGTCCTGGTAGTGATTGTCACTTTTGTACAAACGTTGATCACTACTTTTAATTTTTTCCTTAGCAATACCTTTGGGATCAGTTTCCAGGAAGCTTCGGCTAACTTCCAATTTTCCTTCAGAACCGTGGAACTGAACAGCCCAACCCCTCCCGAAATCATCATGGTACATTTCTATTCCATTATCATAGATCATTTTTAAACCTCTGGTAGAACCTGCAGTTTTTGGAGGCAAAAACTTAACCGGTCCCGAATCATCCATTCCTAAAGCCCATTGTGCAATGTCGAACATATGTGCTCCCCAATCGCTCAGAATTCCCCCACCATATTCACTATAAGAGCGCCACATCGGGAAATCATGATTGGTAACAGGAGGCGCCATTATGGTATTGAATCCACGCATTGGAGCCGCACCAACCCATTTTTCCCAGTTAAGGCCGACAGGTTGCTCTTCGACAGGCAGATCACAAGGAACCGCCGGATCACCTACGCTCACTACAACTTTGCTAATATCGCCAATATATCCATTGCGTACCAATTCGCAGGCATGCCTGAATCCTTCCCTGGAACGTTGCATACTGCCTGTCTGGAAAGTAACTCCATTATTTCTTGCAGCGCGTACCATGGCCCTTCCTTCAGCAACTGTATGTGATAGGGGTTTTTCGCAATAAATATGTTTTCCGGCATTGGCAGCTTCTATTGCAGGCAAGGCGTGCCAATGATCCGGAGTCACAATTACAACTGCATCAATATCATTTCTGTAAAGTATCTCTCTATAATTATGATACATTTTCATGCCGTTCCAATCTGATTTCCTGGCTTTTTTAGTATAAAAATCTGTCACCGTTTTTGCAAAGATTTCCATCTTTCCCCGGTAAATATCGGAGGCAGCTACCACGTTTACTTCATCGAGTTTAAGGAAGCTCGGACCCAGTCCAAAAGATTGACGTCCAGTTCCAATAAATCCAACATTTAGTTTATCGCTTGGCACCACAAAACCTTTCCCAAGAACATGCCTGGGGACCAATGATATTCCGGCGAAAGCCAGGGCAGAACTACTTATAAATTTTCTTCGTGAGTGTTTAGAATTGAGCATAGTAAAAAATTAGAAGTTGTACCTTGCTAAACTACTAAATCAAAATTTTCTGACCAATGTGGCGAAGGATTAATTTTTACCTTGTGTATTAAAACAAAATTTTATAGTCATAAAACATGATTTTTTAGTATTAAAGTTTTAAACAATTAATTGTCTCAAACAATGGTCAGATTACTCAGCATTTTATTCGGAATTATTATATCAATCTCCTCTTTTGCTCAGGATAGAACAACTGACCTGATGCCCGTGCCTCAATCTGTTAAGTCAACAGGAACTCACTTTTATGTTACAAAAGCATTTACAATTGGCATTATTGGCAACCCAGGAGAACGCGTTTATAAAGAGGCTACCCGCGCCCTACGCCGCCTGGATAACAGGATGGGTTTTTTCTTTGAACAGGGAATTATTGCTGCTGCTGATAATAATAAATCTGCAAGTTTGCTAATAGAAGTCAGCCGTCCCGCCGAACTCAATTTATATGAGGATGAGAGTTATAAGTTGTTTTCAGATGAGAAACAGGTTAAGATTATTGCCAACACGGACCTGGGAGCTATCCGGGGATTAGAAACTTTACAGCAACTATTGAGCACTGACAATGACGGGTATTATTTCCCCGGAGTTGAAATCAGTGATGCTCCTCGTTTCCCATGGCGCGGCCTCCTGCTCGATATTACCCTTCACTGGATGCCTATGGACGTTGTTTTGCGCACACTCGATGGAATGGCCGCTGTTAAGATGAATGTACTGCATTTGCATCTTACAGAAGACCAGATGTTTGGGATTGAATCGAAAGTCTATCCTCGCTTGCATGAAGTCGGAGCAGAAGGGAACTACTTTACGCAGGAGGACATTAAAAGAATCATTGCCTATGCAGATCAAAGAGGCATAAGAGTTGTGCCGGAGTTTGATGTCCCCGGTCATTGCACCTCATGGCTAAAAGCCTATCCTGAACTGGCAAGCGTAAAAAGAGATTATGAGTTGCAGCGATATTACGGCGTTTTCGATCCTTCGCTGGATGTCACCAAAGATTATACGTATGTCTTTCTCGATAGTCTTTTTACTGAAATGGCCGCACTTTTCCCGGATGAGTATTTTCATATCGGGGGAGATGAAAACACAGGAGTAGATTGGGGCCTCAATCCGGACATTAAGGCCTATATGGAAAAGAAGGGAATGAAAACATATAGGGAGCTGGAAACGGAATTCATGCAGAGATTGCTTCCTATTCTCCAGAAAAATAAAAAAAAAATGATGGGATGGGATGAGATTCTGAGGCCTGGTGTTCCACATGATATTATGATCCAGTCATGGAGAGGTACAAAATCACTGGTTGAAGCTGCAAAAAACGGATATACAGGACTACTATCTACCGGCTATTATATTGACCTCATTCAGCCTACTGACTTTCATTATTTGGTCGATCCGGTACCTGCCAATACAGATCTTACGCCCGAACAGCAAAAATTTATTGTTGGTGGTGAGGCCACCATGTGGACAGAACATGTCACCCCGGAAACCGTTGACTCGCGAATCTGGCCACGCACGGCAGCTATTGCCGAAAGGCTTTGGTCTGCCTCGACGGTTACGGATGTTGATGACATGTACCGAAGGTTAGACTATATCAGCCTGTTGCTGGAAGGTCTTGGCTCTACACACATCAGGAACAAAGGCGTACTTATGCGGAGGCTGGCAAATTCTTATGACACAAAAGCATTGGAGGTGCTGGTTGACGTAATAGAACCGCTGAAAATTTATGAACGAAATCCGGGAGATACCATGTACACGGTCTTTTCACCTTATACTAAAATTGCGGATGTAGCCACACCCGATCAGAAAGTGGCTCGTGAGTTCAGGAAGGATGTTTCCGCTTACTGTATTTCTAAGAACGATTTATTGAAAGATAATATCCTTGAGCATCTTTATCTCTGGAAAAATAATCATGTGAAATTCATGGAACTGGTAAAGAAATCACCGGTTTTAGCTGAAGCGGCAGGACTTTCAGAAAACCTGGCCAAAATTGCCAACACAGGCATTGAGGCCATCGGCTATATGAATAATAATGCCTCGCCACCCACCGGCTGGAAATCTAAAGGCATGGATATTACAGCACAGGCAAAGGAACAAGGAGGCCGATGTGACCTTCAGGTAGTTACGGCAATTGAAGAATTGATACAGGCTGTAGGGGAGTAAATATAAAACCAACTCTATACCGTGTGTAAGTTGAATTTATACCATAATATCCTACTATTCTTTCATTTGATTATAATCTATTTCCAAATCATTGGTCCTGACCTCCTGAAGTTTTGCTCTTAGCTTTTCCTGAAAATCGGAAACTACCTGGGCATATTTCGGGAGAGCTGCCAAATTGGTAAATTGTTTTGGGTCTTTTTTCATGTCGAATAATTCAATCCCGGAAGCTGCATCTTCATCATACTGGATATACGCCCAATTTTCATCACGTAGTAAAAAAGTCTTACCTCCCTGCGTAACTGAAAACGCCATATCCCTTACCTGGTGAGCAGGATTGTCAAGTGTTTTTACCAGGCTCTTTCCCTGAAGGTGTTTCGAAAATTGGAGTCCTGCCAATTCGGCTACAGTCGGATACATATCGAGCAATTCAACAAAGGAATTACAAACAGCCGGTTTTTTACCTGGAACTTTAATGATCAAGGGGACGCGTACTGATTCTTCATGCAAACCAACCTTCATCCAGAAGCTGTGCTCTCCAAGATGATAGCCGTGATCTGCGGTAAAAACAACAATGGTATTATCTTCCAAGCCTTCTTCTTTAAGTGTGTTTAGTACCTTGCCAACCTGAGTATCCATGTAGGCGACACACGCATAGTAGGCTGCCACTGCCTTTTTTTCTTGTGTTTCATTCATCTGCGCATTTATACTTGTAACATAATTAATTCCCCGTTCCGGGATGTCATCCCAATCACCTTCAACCTTTTCCGGCATGATTACTTTATTGTATGGATAGGGTTCAAAGTATGGTTTTGGAGCAACAAAAGGAACATGCGGACGGAAAAAGCCTACCGCTAAAAAGAAGGGCTCATCTTTGTGCTTCCGGATTAACTCAGAAGCCTTCTGTGCAGTTTTCCCATCGGAGTGTACGAGGTCATCTCCATCAGCCTTTACGATAGTCATTACATTACCATCGCGTATCGGGAGTGTGCCATCCGGATTTCCTTGTACCAATTCACCTTCGCCCGGCGCTTTCCATTCTAATCCAATGCTATTATACCGTTCATTCCATGATGCCTCATCATCCTCACCATTTCTACCCAGCATATGATCAGTGATACCCATATGGTATATTTTGCCTACCCGGGCAGTAAAATATCCATTATCTTTAAATAATTGGCTCCATGTTTTTCTATCAGGCCCAATATTTTCACGGCCACTTACATAACCAAAAGTAGTAGTGGCATGTGGATAGTATCCTGTCATAAATGATGCTCTTGAAGGACCACATACAGGATATTGACAATATCCCCTGGTGTATCGAACTCCTTCGGCAGCCAGTTTATCAATATTAGGAGTTTTACTAGCTTTATTTTCGTAGGACGACACAGCCGTTGTAGTTAAGTCATCAGAAATGATGAATAATACATTTAGTTTCTTAGCTGGTTGATTGCAGGCCGTGCCAACCAGAATGAATAATAAAATAATGTTTAGAGATTTCATGGGTTTTGGATATAAATTAAGACGATCAATGCAAGTTAAGAATTCCTTCCTATACTGAAGCTTGCCAATCCCAAAAGTATGGCCATCGCTGAGAAAGCAAAGGAACAAGGAGGCCGCAGTGATCTTCAGGTGGTTACGGCAATTGAAGAGCTTATACAAGCAGTAGGGGAGTAAAAGAAACCTATCCAGGGTGTAAATTTGCGTTGGACAAGAAAGGTAATTACTATACTATACCTTATGGTTTACTTTATTTTCCTTGTATTTGTCTAAAATAGTGTTCAATAATGTGATTGAGTAAAACCTCTTATTCTGAAGAAAGGTTTCGAATAGGGGTTTCAATTCTGAGATAATATTTTTGTCTCTCGCAACTGATAATATGCCAATAGTCCCTATACAATTTAGGCCAAGATTTTCAGCGATTTTACGTGCTTTTTTATTATCGATCAACAAAAAATCAGCTTGCAATTCCCTGTATAACATTATTGATTCAGATTCTCCATAATCCATTAAAAATGATAGTTCATTAAATCCTGAAATTTGTTGCGTTTTGTTCTGGAAGAATGAATGGATAATTTGATATTGTTTTATTTTTTTATTCAAAGTTATCTCTTCCCAAACGGCAATCGGAATTTTTATACTATCAAATAATACATTCAGTATTTCAAGTTTATCAATGATGGCTAATGAGAATATTGGTCCGGAATCGGCGATAACAAGACTGTTCTTCATCCGTTTAAATTTAGCAAAAATATTTCCTTTTATAGCTTTTAATCGTTAGTCGAAAGACGAATATTATTCTGTTTCATTTTAACTTTTCGATGTCAGAAATCACATCGTCTATAGTCAAGTTTGATATTGGAATTTCATTTTCTGATAATATTGTTTCGAATTGAAACCTTGATAGTCCTGATACCTGTGTAGCTTTTCCAATCGTGAGTTTTTCCAATTTATAAAGTCGAATGGCTAGTGAAATCTTTATTCGCTGTTTTATTTCGCTTTCTGTTTCATTCAGAGCCAGCAATATATCAGAAGGAAAGTCAATAGAAATTGTCTGAGTACTCATGTCCCTATATTTTTTATTGTAAAGTTAACGAATATATTTCGTTGTCTGTTTTTAGTTTTATTGCTTTTTAAGTCAATACGTAAAACTTGCAACAACTTTTATCACAAGTTTTGTTATCCTAATCTTTTAGTAAGGGCAAATAATTATACGTATTTATTGTCAAATTAAAATTCTTTTTGGTGGTTCCATCCACCAAAATTACAAATAAAATGGTGGATGGAACCACCAAAAACAGAATTCCACTTTGGCTGTTGGGTTTTTTGTATTAATCATCCATGCGAGTATAGATTAATTTTTCCAGTAGATATGCAATTGTAAATTGCAGCATTATTAACCACAAGGTCAGCTATGTTAAAATTACGGTATAGTGCTAATAGGATTAATACTAACTATCAACATTTTTTAAGCGATGATCTTTTTTGTATTCTTGCCAAAATATTGTCAAGTCATTTTTAAACTGAAAATCTTCAGAATTGAATAAACAGAAAAAATAATATGCTTTTTAATTCTATTGACTTTGCAATATTTTTACCGATAGTATTTTTGCTCTATTGGTTTGTTACGAGTAAATACCTTAAACTTCAGAATTTATTTATAGTAGCAGCAAGTTATCTGTTTTATGGTTGGTGGGACTGGAGATTTTTATCCTTAATACTTTTTAGCACCATTGTAGATTATTTTGTTGGACGTGGCCTTTTCAATGAAAAAAATAAAACAAAAAGAAAATTGCTTCTTTGGACAAGCATATTAGTAAATCTCGGATTCCTGGGATTTTTCAAATATTACAATTTCTTTCTTGACAATTTCACTACTGCATTTTCATTTTTTGGAACAGAAATAAAAGCCAATTCATTAAATATCATATTACCAGTTGGCATCAGTTTTTACACCTTCCAAACTTTAAGTTATTCAATTGACGTTTACAAAAGAAAACTTGAGCCGACAACAGATTTTATCGCCTTTTCTGCTTTTGTTAGTTTCTTTCCACAACTTGTTGCTGGGCCAATAGAACGAGCGACAAACTTACTTCCTCAATTTTACAAAAAACGTACCTTTGATTATAGCAAAGCAGTTGATGGTTTACGACAAATACTTTGGGGATTATTTAAGAAAATTGTAATTGCTGACAATTGCGCTGAATATGCCAATCAAATTTTTAATAATTCAAGTGATTATTCAGGCAGTACACTTGCATTAGGGGCTCTATTTTTTACATTTCAGATTTATGGCGATTTTTCCGGCTATTCAGACATAGCAATCGGAACATCTCGATTATTTGGATTTAATATTATGAGAAATTTTGCATTCCCATACTTTTCAAGAGACATTGCTGAATTTTGGCGTAGGTGGCATATTTCGTTATCAACATGGTTCAGAGACTATCTCTATATTCCATTAGGTGGTAGCCATTGAGGCACTTGGATGAAAATAAGAAACACTTTTATAATTTTCATTGTTAGTGGTTTTTGGCATGGTGCTAATTGGACCTTTATTATTTGGGGAGCTTTGAATGCAATATATTTTTTACCTTTGTTACTTACGAAAACCAATCGTAGTAATATAGGAATAGTAGCACAAGGAAGATTTTTTCCCTCTTTAAAAGAAGTATTAAGCATTTTATTGACATTTGGGTTAACAGTTATAGCATGGATATTCTTTAGAGCAGAAAATTTAGGACATGCATTTGAATATCTTTCAGGCATTTTTAAACATCCAGGGTCCTATTTTCTTTTAGGTATTTATAAGAAATACTCCGTGGTTCTTTTTCTTATTTCAATAATGGTGGTAATTGAATGGTTAGGCAGGGGGAAACAATTTGCAATTCAATTTATTGGTAACGACTTAATTCAGTACCACTTTATATTTTTAGCCTCCATTGGGAGAAAAATCATTTACTTTTTTATTGTATATATGATTTTGGTTTTTGGTAATTATCAAGAAATCCCATTTATATATTTTCAATTTTAACATGAAAAGATTTATTGCAAAAATTTCTATTTACTCATTTATCACAATCTTACTCGTTATTTTAATTAATAGTTATTTTCTAAATAAAATAAGGTATGACTGGGGGGAATCTCCAGATTTTATAAGAAAATTTTCTTATCTTAAGAGTAAGTCAAAAGAATATAATACAGTTTTTATTGGCTCAAGTAGAATCAAGTATCACATTAATCCAATTCATTTTGATTCTATTACAAGGAATACAAAATCATTTAATCTAGGCAGTAGCGGTATGTTTGTACCAGCCTCATATTTCATTGCAGAAAAAATCATTAATGATACTACCTTAAATCTTAATAATGTCATTCTTGAATTTTCCTTTATTAGTGACATTTCTAAATTTTTACACCGCAGAAAATTCTATTATTGGATTGATTCTGAGTATTTATTTTTTATAGTTAGTAGTATATTAGAATCAGACAAAAATTTCATTGAAAAATCATCACTGATTAATCAATATTTCATTTCATATTTTGATAAATATTTGGCCTTGGGCTCAAAAACATCAATATATATTGAAGATTTAAATCCCATTAAAATAGATGACTTTGAAAAAAACTATAATGGTTATATGTCATTAGACTATCAATTATTAAATGCTCCAACCGATGGACTAAAAAAGAATAGAGAATTATTTTTAAGTGATACACTTCCGCTATCAAGGAAAAGACAAAAAATTCAAAAATTAATTAATGACTCAAATTCCTGCAATACGATATTTCGAAAGAAAATATATGACCTTATTGATCAAGCTGAAAAAAGAGGAATAACTTTAATATTTCTTTTACAACAGGATGTCAATGCAGTACATGTTTATAATTCATTTATTGACATCCCAAGGAAGAACAAGGTAGATCTATCCCTCGATAAACAATTATATTATGCAAAAAATCATTTTGATAATACACATTTAAATAATAAGGGCGCAAATATTTTAACAGAGAAATTTGCTTTTAAATTTCTGCGCCACATGGAAAAATCTAATCCAGCACGGTCGCAATTGCATTGCGACTGAAATTTTATTCTGAATGTGCAAGGCAGGAAATTATAATTTTGATCCAGTGACTTTCCCAAAGCAAGTTTGGAAAGCACTATCCTATTGAACCTGTCTGCCTACCTTTAGGAAGGCTAATGAGCCACTCGACTTCCTGCTTTTCTTTTTCTTTCTACGTGATTCTTTAGCTATGGCTTCAGGGCGTGTCGTAAATTCCTTTGACCATTTCAACAGCAGGGTTTTCCTGCTTTTGTATATGTTGATCTGGAATTGTTATGATCATCAATTCTTTTTTCCAGGTTTTCACATTGCCCAATGTAGTACCTGTCTTTACTGGATGAATATATGATGTAGGTGTAAAACATAAATATAAAAAAGGGATCTTTGATCCCTTTTGTGGAGCATAACGGATTCGAACCGTTGACCCCCACGCTGCCAGCGTGGTGCTCTAGCCAGCTGAGCTAATGCCCCAAATTGGTCGGCAAATATATTCTAAAATCAGGCATTGTCAAAATTTTAACCGCCTCGCTTTTACAAAAGCTTTTCGATAATAATCCGACATGAGATTGACTTCAATGACACCTTTACTCGAAGAAGCGTGAATGATTATAATCCTGTCTTTCTTCCTGGCATCTGTCACCAATCCGGCATGGGTGATCCTGCCCTTTCTTTTCATTGTTTTAAAAAATACCAGATCACCTTTTTTCAATTCGCCTATGGTCACTTTGTTGCCCAGCTTGCTTTGCTCCTTTGCTGTCCTCGGAATATAAACGTCAATTGCTTCAAAACTTCGCATCAGCAACCCGGAGCAATCCATTCCTAAAGTTGTAGTGCCACCGTACTTATATGGTGTTCCAGTGTAGGATCTTGCGCGGGACACCACTATGTCAGCTTTCTGCTCCCTTTTCATTTTAGTTCCTGCACAGGAACTCATCAGCAGCGCCACCATGGCAATTATTATAAAATACCGATAATTGTACTTTACTTCACTATTCATATTTCCTGTTTCAATTTTGTAATAACGAATTCACAAAAATAAAGTATAATTACCACCTAAGGTGGAATTCACAAATAACAATAACCAAACCACAAATTTGGAATTTTAATATTGATATTTGTCTTTTGTTTTTTGATTATTGAGTTTTTTATCCATTACCCCTTTTTATTCAGAATAAGCTTCTAACCCTATGTGTGGAATCACTGGAATATATGCTAAAAACCTTGCCGGGAAAATGCATATGATCAATTTGTCAAACGCCACAGCACAAATTGAAAGGAGAGGGCCCAATGCGAGGGGAGTCTGGATGAATGATTTTGTTGGCTTGGGTCACAGGAGATTGTCCATCATAGATGTAAGCTATAATGCCTCCCAGCCCATGAAAGATGCCAGCGGGAGATATACGATAGTTTACAACGGGGAAATATATAATTTCAAAGAGCTCAAAGAAGAGTTATCCTCTAAAGGGATTGAATTTAAATCGACATCCGATACAGAGGTACTGCTTTATGCATATATAAATTACAAAGAACAATGCCTTTCCAAACTGAATGGCTTTTTTTCATTTGCGATTTATGATGAACAGGAAAACAGCCTGTTCCTGGCAAGAGACAGGTATGGAATAAAGCCACTATATTATTTGAATGATGGTGATAAATTCCTTTTTGCCTCTGACATGCATTCGATCCTGGCCTATGGAATCGAAAAGGAATTGGACAAAGAATCCCTGTTTACCTACCTCCAGCTCAACTATACTCCGGCGCCAAACACGATGATAAAAGGAGTAAAAATGCTGGAACCGGGTCAGTACGCAATGATAAACGGCAAAAAATTTGAGATAAAACGATATTATAAAATAGAATATAATCGCCGTCGTGTAAACAAAAATCATAATTCGTACGAACAGCAACAACAGCACGTCAGGGAGTTGGTTGAAGATTCAGTGAAAAGGCGGCTTGTTTCTGATGTACCCCTGGGAACCTTTTTAAGTGGCGGCATTGATTCTTCGATTATTTCCGGAATAGCAAAAAAACACAAAGATGACCTGCATACTTTTAGTATCGGTTATAAAGACGAACCATTTTTTGATGAAACAAGCTATGCTAACCTGGTAGCTAAAAAATTCAAAACAAACCATACAGTATTCTCTCTTACCAACGATGATTTGTATGAACACCTGTTCGACATCCTCAACCGGATAGATCAGCCATTTGCCGATTCTTCTGCTATTCCTACTTATATTTTAAGTAAAAAAACCAGGAAGCATATCACTGTGGTGCTCTCAGGAGATGGAGCGGACGAGCTTTTTTCAGGTTATGATAAACATTCTGCGCATCTAAAGGCCATGAACGGCGGTAGTTTAAATACAATATTGAAAACGGTTGCCCCCCTTTTACAATATTTACCAAAATCCAGGAATGGTACCTTGTCCAACAAAATCCGTCAGGCAGAGAAATTTGGGAATGGCCTTAAATACAATCAGGCAAACCGGTATTGGGCATGGGCAAGCAATGCCCCGGAGCATAAAGCGATGCAATTGTTAAATGATGATATAAAAGGGCAGATTATCCGGGAAGAATATCATGCGCAAAAATCAAGACTGCTCGAATCTATCACTTCAGAAAATGACTTTAACGAACTCCTGTTGGCTGATATGCAGCTTGTACTGCCAAACGATATGCTGCGGAAAGTTGACCTGATGTCCATGGCGCATGGATTGGAAGTCCGTGTGCCCTTCCTCGATCATCACCTTGTCGATTTCGTTTTTCAATTGCCAGTTTCTTCAAAAATCAATGCGAAAATGCGCAAGCGAATTCTGCAGGATGCATTTAAAGATATGTTGCCACCGGAATTGTACAATCGTCCGAAGAAAGGCTTTGAAGTTCCGCTGTTAAAATGGTTCAAGACATCGCTCAAATCCATGATTTCCGACGATCTGCTGAGCGATAAGTTTATCGCGTCTCAGAACATATTCGATCTCAGGGAGATTAGAAGGTTAAAAAAGCGTCTTTTTTCCATGAATCCCGGCGATGCTCAAGCAACAGTCTGGGCGCTGATTGTTTTTCAATGGTGGTGGAAAAGGTATTTTGCTTAGAAAAAAGTTCATTAGGAAAAAGGCTGGAAGACCGGAGTCAGAGGCTGGAAGTTATTGATTCAACAACATCATTTTCTCATCTGATTTTTATAGTAAATTGCATATGAATAAACAATTAAGATTCAATACTATTTTAACGTCAGTTCAATGAACAATTCAAGTGTACAAAACTTTAAATCGCAGAAAAACAATACTTTACGTCATTGCGAACGGAGTGAAGCAATCTCTATCATTTGGACAGATTGTTTCTTCCTCCTTCGTCGTCATCGCAATGACGTGTAAAATATTGATTTATAGCATGTCAATTACAGAGCTCACGTTATTTTTGTAGGTTCTGAAAAAATATACTGAGACACAAAAAATTGAAACGAAGTAAAAAACCACAGCCTAAAGTTGAAATTGTGAGTTACGGGAAATACTCAAAATGGGATCGGGAAAGCCATGATTTACCAGAACTAATTGATCTGACAGAAAAAGTAAAAGCTGAAATCGGAGTTGAGTTTGGAATGATTGTAGAAATATTTAAAGCAAAAGGCCGGTATCTCGATTTTAGAATTGATCATCCTCCATTTAAAGATAGGAATGGCAATATTGAACCTTCGTTTGAAGGATCTTACCAAATCAGGAACAACCCATATTCTTTCTTTTTAGGAGACACTATATGGGAACCTGTTGAAGATAAACGAGGCCAATGGACAATGACAGTTTTTATGGATGGAGTTGAGCTGGCGAGTAAAACTATTATTCTTATTTAAATTCCAAATTACTATTTAGCTATAGGGCAACGCAAAATTTACTAAAATAAGAAGCTGCAATTTGAACATTTGAATAACTGAATAATAGAACGATTGAATTGTGAAATGAAAAAATGAATTTTAATATTGAAGAGCAGCTAATTGATTTAGCCAGTGCCATTATTTATTTTATGAAAGTTTACATAAAATAAATATGGTATTTCGACACAATTCTAAATTTGTTTTTCAAATATTCTAATGTTCTTTAATTATTTTTAAATAATCCTGAAAATTGGCAAACACAATAAATAATGCTCAAAATCCATGGAGGATAAACTCTTAAAGTTAAAATCACAGCTTGAAGGCGACTTATTTTTTGATGAAACAATGAAACGGTTGTATGCAACTGATGCCTCAGCATATAGGGAAATACCCGAAGCCATTGCGATCCCGAAATCGAATGATGATCTTAAAAAACTTATCTTTTTTGCCAGAGAAAATAATACTTCCCTGATTCCCAGGGCGGCGGGAACCTCCCTGGCCGGTCAGGTTGTTGGCGGCGGAATAGTTGTGGATGTATCGAAACATTTTAACCGGATATTGGAAATCAACGAGCAAGAGAGCTGGGTCAGAGTCCAGCCGGGGGTAGTAAGAGATGATCTGAATTTTCATCTAAATAAATATGGCCTTTATTTCGGTCCGGAGACCTCGACAGCCAACCGTGCTATGATGGGTGGAATGGTAGGAAATAATTCCTGCGGTTCCAATTCAGTGGTCTATGGAAGTACAAGGGAGCATGTGATCAGCACCAAAGTATTGTTAAGTGATGGCTCAGAAACTGAATTCAAAGCATTGACCACAGATGATTTTGAAGAAAAATGCTATAGTGGTAATTCGCTTGAGCTGTCGATTTATACTGAAATAAAATCAGTTCTTTCTGATGAAAAGAATAAAGAATCCATAGAAACCGGTTTCCCGAAAAAGCAAATTCCGAGGAGAAATACAGGCTACGCCCTTGATTTGCTCATGGATGCAGCACCGATAAACGGATCGGATAAACCTTTTAACTTTTGCAAGCTATTGGCCGGTTCGGAAGGCACGCTGGCCATGATGACCGAAATCAAACTCAACCTGGTACCACTTCCTCCCAAAGAGAAATTATTGGTTTGTGTCCATTTTGAAAGCATCAATGAATCTTTAGAAGCAAATCTGATCGCCCTCAAATACCGTCCATTTGCTTGTGAGCTTATCGATCATTTTATTATAGATTGTACTAAAAACAACATCCAACAACGCAAAAACACCTTTTTTATCCAAGGAGAACCAGGAGCCATTTTAGTTGTTGATCTTTCAAGAGATTCATCGAAGGAAGCTCACAGAGACGCTGAAGCAATGATTTCTGAACTGCAGAAAAATGAATATGGTTACCACTATCCTATTCTGACTGGTGAAGATGCCGGGAAAATATGGGAATTGAGGAAAGCTGGTCTTGGTCTGCTTTCTAATATGCCGGGCGATGCCAAACCCGCTCCGGTCATTGAAGATACAGCAGTGGATGTAAATGAATTACCGGAATATATCCGGGAATTTAATATGATCCTGAAAAAGCATGATTTGTACAGTGTACATTATGCCCATGCAGCCACCGGAGAATTGCATTTACGCCCAATTATTAATTTAAAGACAAGCGAAGGTATTGTGCAATTCCGTACCATTGCCAAAGAAATTGCTTCGCTGGTAAAAAAATACAATGGATCACTCAGTGGTGAGCATGGTGATGGAAGGCTCCGGGGTGAGTTTATCAAATTTATGGTGGGTGAAGAAAACTATGCCCTTTTTGAGAAGGTGAAAAAGATATGGGATCCCTACAATATTTTCAATCCCGGAAAGATCGTAAATACACCACCGATGGATACTTCTTTGAGGTACAAGCCCAAACAAGAGACCCCTCAATTTGATACGACTTTTAACTTTGATGATTACGATGGCATCCTGCGGACGGTCGAACTTTGCAACGGTTCCGGAGATTGCAGAAAAACGCACCTTTCCGGAGGTACAATGTGCCCGAGCTACATGGCTACAAAAAATGAAAAAGATACTACAAGGGCACGTGCAAATATTCTGAGAGAGATTCTGACCAATTCCACAAAAGCCAATCCTTTTGATTCTGAAGAGATCAAAGAGGTCATGGATCTATGCATTTCTTGTAAGGGCTGTAAACTGGAATGCCCATCGAATGTAGATATGGCCAAGCTGAAGGGAGAATTCCTGCAGCAGTATTACGATGCAAACGGAGTCCCATTCCGCACGAGGCTGATTGGTAATTTCAATAAAATGAATAAACTGGCTTCAAAAGTTCCGTGCCTTTACAATTTTGGGATAAGCAATGGATTAACAGCTTCAGTCATCAAATCAATCAGTGGATTTGCCCAGCAGAGAAGTTTGCCAAAACTCCATAAGCAAACATTGAGCAGTTGGTACAAAAAGAACAAATCCGCCGGTTTTGGTATAAAAGATCCATTGCCTGCAAAAGGAAAGGTGTATTTATTATGTGATGAGTTTACTAATTTTAACGACGTGCCTGTTGGTATTGCCGCAATAAAATTATTGACAAAGCTGGGATTTGAAGTTGAAATACCGGGGCATGAAGAAAGCGGCAGAGCATATTTTTCCAAAGGGTTACTGAAAAAAGCTAAAAAGCTGGCCTTTAAAAATATCGAATTACTTTCGGATATTATTTCTGAAAATACACCATTAATAGGTTTGGAGCCATCGACGATTTTGTCATTCAGAGACGAATATCTCAATTTCTCCATAGGAACTTCGCTTGAAAAACCAGCTAGTAAGCTAGCAAAAAATTGTTTGCTTATCGATGAGTTTTTGGACCGGCTCTTTGAAGAAGGTAATATTGATAAATCGTTGTTTTCAAACGACGAAAAACTGATCAAACTCCATGGGCATTGTCATCAAAAATCCATCGCCTCCATTGTGCCGACAAAAAGGATGCTATCATTTCCTAAGAATTTTGTGGTAGAAACTATTCCCTCCGGATGCTGTGGCATGGCAGGATCTTTTGGATACGAAAAGGAACATTACGATGTATCTATGAAGATAGGAGAATTGGTGCTTTTCCCAACAGTAAGGGCACAAACAGAAGCAGTGATCATTGCGGCGCCGGGAACAAGTTGCCGGCACCAGATTAAAGATGGAACGGGAAAAATTGCTAAACATCCGGTAGAGATTTTATGGGAGGCTGTGAGGTAGATGCTGGGTTCTGGTTCCTTGGTGGAGGGTTCCTGGAACTGGGTGCATTGACAGCTTTTTTTTACTGAACGTTAATAATTGAATACTTTTAAAACAAAATTGTAAAAATTTTAAAAATGAAATATCTCTACATAGTTGTTTTGGCACTTTGTATAAACACGGTTGCTTTTTCACAACAAGTAAAAATCAATACCTCGCTCGGAGATATTACAGTTCGGCTGGAACCTGCGAAAGCTCCGGTAACAACTACCAATTTCCTCAAATATGTAGAAGGAGGGCATTACAAAGGCGGATCATTTTTCAGAACAGTGAGATCAGATAATCAACCCGACAGCTCGGTTAAAATTACCGTGATTCAGGCAGGGGTTCATCCTTGGAAAGAGAACTATTTATTATTACCAATTCCACTTGAGCAGACCAATAAGACTGGGATCAAACATAAAAACGGTACAATTTCCATGGCAAGGGACAAACCGGATTCTGCCCAGGAATCATTTTTCATCTGCATTAACGATCAACCGGAGCTGGACTTTGGGGGTAAACGCAATCCGGATGGGCAGGGATTTGCGGCATTTGGGCAGGTGATATCCGGGATGGACGTAGTGAAAAAGATCAATGCATCAAAAGCAGATGGTCAGGCAATTATGCCCCCGGTTCAGATTTTGGATGTGGTGATTGTTGAATAATTGAACTGTGTACGGTTTTAGGTTGCAAAAATCAGTTATAAAATTTATGGAAATTTGTATGATTCTGAGCCAGACAAGGCCAGGGATTCAGAGATAATTATCGATATGAGATATAAATGTATAATTTTTGATTGTGATGGAGTTCTTGTGGATAGCGAAGCTATTTCAAGTAAAGTTTTAGTTGAGATGGCTAAATCTGTAGGTTTGAAGCTCGAATTAGATTTCACCATTGAGCGTTTTTCAGGGGTGTCATTAAAAGATACTTTGAAGTATATAGAAGATAGAATCGAAAGAAGTTTGCCATCAAATTTTGAAAAGGAATATCGAAAAAATACATATAGTGCTTTTAAGCGTGAGCTCCAGCCAATTCCCGGGATTCATAATTTACTCGACAGAATAAAGATTCCTTACTGTGTCGCCTCAAGCGGGCCGGTGGAAAAAATCAGACTTAATTTGACGACTGTTGATCTGATTGAAAAATTTGAAAATCACATTTTTAGTTCCTTTGAAATTGGAAGCTGGAAACCAGATCCCGGAATATTTTTATTTGCTGCTGAAAAAATGGGCTTCCAGCCAAATGAATGTGTTGTAATTGAAGATAGCATATCGGGAGTTAAGGCTGCAAAAGCCGGAGGGTTTGATGTTTTTATTTATGTAAATAATAGAAACCTAAAGGAAGTGGAGTTAAAGGATAAAAATGTATTTAATAACATGAATGATCTGGATTCTCTATTAGAATAGTAATTACGGATCAGTTGGTAATTCTGGGAAGGGGGGTAATTTTTCACAAGACGTAAAAGGGAAAGACATCTTTGTGCAATTTCGATAAATAATCATGATCAATATTCTTCCTTGAGTTATGAGCGATGGCCGGTCAAAACAGCGGGCGTGTGCAGGCCATGAGCGAGGAAGCATTGTTTTGACAAGATTTTTCTTTGTTTCGTTTCTTTTCATCGAATGGAAAAGAAATGAAAATCCATAAACTATCTTACTCAAAAACGCACATAAAATACCTTAGCCTTGAAAGCTCATTCAAACTTTTGTTGTGATTCATATTATAATGTAGTCCCCAGATTTTAGGGTTTATCCATAATTATCTGCAATTAAAAGGGCGATAAAAAAGCCTCCAATAAGGAGGCTTCCAAATAAAATTGTTCAATCCAATTTACTTTGCAGCGTTATATCTTCGTGCAACTTCATCCCAGTTGACAACACTCCAGAAAGCGGCGATATAATCAGGTCTTCTGTTTTGATAATTCAGATAATAGGCATGCTCCCATACGTCTAATCCCAAAATTGGATTCCCGGGTTTTTCGGCAATATCCATTGTTGGATTGTCCTGATTTGGCGATGATGTAACGAAAAGCCCACCACTGGAATCAAGACAGAGCCAAGCCCAGCCAGAGCCGAATCTTGTTGCCCCTGCTTTGGAAAACTCTGCTTTAAAATCATCAAATGATCCAAAAGTACTGTCAATGGCGCTTGCCAAATCTCCGGATGGTGATCCACCACCGTCGGGCGACATCACTGTCCAGAAAAGAGAGTGATTGAATTGCCCACCTCCATTA
>JAJRQT010000026.1 GCA_024280115.1 Bacteroidota bacterium
CCCTCAGATGAGCAATTCAATAAGTGGATGGACAAGGAAGAATACTTCGTTGAGGACTATCTATGCAGGATTTGTATGTCAATGGCCGAGGGTGTCGCAGAAGACAAATTTAAGGCTGTAAAACTGATGGCAGAAACCCTGGAATGTGTCAAAGAAACTGGTTTTCGCAATGCTCTATATGACAATATTGCAAAGATCTGGCCATACTTCAAAAAAGAACACAAGCTCGATAAGCGCGCATCTTCAGTCACCATCTCTGCCGATGTGGAAAACCTGAAACGAGAAGCCAGGGAAGAATATTTTAAAAACAAATTTATAGAGGAAAAAGGCAAATATGTGTTTTGGCAAAAAGGTGGAATAAAAAAGGAACTTTCAGATTTTACAATGCGAGTGATTTTTACTGTCACCTATATGGTCGATCATGCCCCCATGCGAAAGGCTATTTTATCGCTTACCAATGAGTTCAATTTCAAAACCTTATCAGTAATAAACACAGATGATTTTTGCAGTTCCATTACTTTCAAAAAGATCATCCGGAGAAGGGGTGAGTTTTATTGGTACGGCAAAGATGAAAACCTGGATGATGTCTCCAAAAGGATATTCCTTAATTGCCCAAATGCAGTGGAACTCGACCGCATGGGGTGGAATGCCAAACATAAGTTTTGGGTTTGGAGTAACGGGATATACTACGACCAGAAATTCCACCCAATGGATAGGTACGGACTTATCCAATGTGAAAAAACCATTAAATCAATTAACCAATTTTTGAAACTCCGCAATGGTAGCCAATTGATCAAAGAAGGAAAACTTGAACGGATCAATAACGCAAGTGAATACCTAATGGAATTAGGGGAATCTGAAATGCAGCGATTGATTGAAGGTGGAAGAATTAGTAAGGTAGATTTCTTTTACCTGCCATTTGGTACCGCTTTGCAGATTGATACTGGAGAGGACAACAAAGGAAACGATTTTAAAAAAGATATTTACCTTGTAATACCAGAAGAAGATGAAAGATGGGCATTCGACCAATGGGCAATTAAAATCGCTGAATTGTTTAGCACAAATGGTTGGATCATGATTGCTTATTACTTGGCCAGCATTTTTAGAGATATCGTTTATAAATATAACAATGGCTGGTTTCCACTACTGTTCTTTTTTGGGCGTCCGGAAACAGGAAAAAGTTCCGCAGCAAAATCAATATACCAGATGTTTGGAGAGCCACCCCAAAAAGATGGGATAAACCTTTCTTCAGGCTCGACATTCATCGCGATGGGTCGGTATATGGATACGTTGTCAAATATTCCAGGCATGTTCAACGAATACAAAAACATTGTCCATGAAAAGATCAAAGAAATACTTAAGGGGCTGGCGGATGGCAGTGGTAGATTACAGGGTACAAAATCAGCAAAAGGTACTACATCGATATCTCCCATGTCCGGCGCTTTGGTATGCGGGCAGGAATTACCGAGCAGCGAAAAAGCGCTCATGACAAGAATTATTCCTTTGGAATTCCTGGAAAAAGACCGATTATCAAAACAAATATTCGATGGATTTAAATCCATTGAGAGCAAAGGATACTTCCGATGGATCACGTGTAAAGTAAGTGAATACCGGCCGATTTTCGATCATTATTCCGTGACAGAACCAAGCGTATATCAATCAATCAGGGAAAAATGTGAAAAAGCCAACTTAAAAGCTACAGACCGGCTATTGCTCAATGCCTGTTCACTATTGGTGCCACTGAAATTATTCATGGAGCATACACCACTTAAATTCCCATTCTCTTTCAATAAGTTTGAGGATAATATGATCGAAGTAATGAAGATGAGCAGTGCAATTCAAGCCGAAAGTGATGAAGTAGATAGATTCTTTACTGTACTCATGTCAGTAATTAACCAGGCACATGGTGGTATAATGGAAGGACAGGACTTCATGATCAAAAATACCGGTGAATGTAAGAAGTTGTATTTGAGATTTAAATTATGCTACAGCAAATACCAAAAGATCGCCAAAAACCCAATGGGATTCCCAGATCTCAATCGATACATCCAAAGTCATAAATCTTTCATTGAATCCACAAAAAATGCACGATTTGGATCTAAATCTAAAACCAGTGCCTTTGTGTTCGATTACGATTATCTTCTGGAACATGACATAGATTTACAACAGCCAAATATTCTGAACGATAATGAATTGTCTGACATTGAGGCCAACAAACAGGATAGGTTCAATAAATTCATCAATACTCTGGAAAAAGAGAAGCCACACAATACCGGAGATATTCTCAAGCAGCTATCAGAAAAGTTGGAGGATCACATCATGAAAGATGAACTTGAAGATATGTGTAAAAAGTTCAATGCCAACAAAAATGGCGTCGTAATTCAGAAGCATGATAAGGATTTTAACAAAATACAGATAAACCCCACTGGTCAAGGTGACTTACTATTCTAAATCTATGAAAAACACAATTTTTCATATCACTAAAGCCGATACTTTAAAAAATAACGATTTCGCGGCTTATAAATCGTGTTTTCTCGTTCTCCAATTCTCCAATACAATTATCAATAAAGGTAAATATCTAATTATCAGTATAGTAAGTATTCTATATATAGTAATAATACAATATATATGGAGTACGGAGGGAGTACGGAGGGAGTATGGGTGGAGAACTGGTCACTTCTCCCTCCGTACTCCATATTTTAAAGGTGTAAATAATTATGTTATTCATTTTCAGTCTGTTAGTGAGGTGGAGTACGGGGAGTACGGGGAGTACGGGAAAATACCATATGAGAATAAAGAATTTAAAAACCCTCATATAGGCCACATTCCTATGACTTTTTTAAAAATCGAAAATTTGAAATTCAAAAGTATTGCAGAATGAAGTTTTTCAATCCTAATAATCAATCTTAAAATATTACAATTATGGGTGAATCTTATGAACCGCAAAAAAAAATCAATGAATATCATGGTCCATCATTGCCGAAATATGTATTGGCAGATGCATACGGCATGACCCTGAAGGAACTTAACGGAAGAATAAAAGGATCTGACACTCTAATCATAAATTACTATAAAAAGTTCACTCCAGGTGAAGTTCAGCTAATAATGAAATTACTAGGTTTTAATCTCGATTATTCCGTAATCGAAAAATATATTAGAGAAATTGAAAGGTTAACAAAATAATTTCTATCCTCATTATAATGAAAAAAAAGTACCCTTATAAAAAAGCAAAACTCATTCATCACGACCGAGATTTATCTAAAAGATGGTATGTCTCTTGTTGGGTTTGGAGCCTTGAAAAAAATGAACTGGTAAGAAGGCGGTTTTATTCAGGTATTAATAGATTAAGAACGATTACCGAACGGTGGGAAGCCGGTAAGGAGTTGGAAAGCTATGTGAATGATTTGCTTGATAAAGGGTATGTGGTTGGTAAGGATGTGTCGAATGTAAATGCTGATGGATTGAATAAACTCACTATCGGACACTCTTTTGATTTTGTAATGAGCCTGAAAAAAAACTCCGTGAGCGCCGGATCTCTGTTACAATACAATTCTACGGTAAATAAATTGAAAAATTGGCTTAAAAACCATCATTTTGAAAAGACTAAAATAACCGGGTTATCGAAAGATATGGTGATTGCTTTTATGGATTACCTGTTGAATTCTGACAAAATAAACAGCAATCAAACTTATAATAACCATCTTTCGGTACTTCGTATATTTCTGAATGCGCTATTGAACAGGGATAATAAGCTTTTTGGTAAGAATTTTGCAGAGGATATAAAGATGCTGCCAACCTCCAGCCGTAAACATGCGGCATATTCTACTGATGAAATGAAAAGTATAAAGGCTGAAATGGTGAATCAAAAACAATTGCAGCTATTGCTATTTATACAGTTTATCTATTATACCCTGGCGCGGCCAAATGAAATTTATCATCTAAAGGTCGGGAATATTGATCTTGACCAGAAACGGATTTTTATATCCCGGTCTATTTCTAAAAACCGCAAGAGTAGTTTTGTGGATTTGTACCCACCGCTCGAAAGTGAGATTGTAAAAAGCGGGATTATGAAGTACCCCAAAGAGTACTTTATATTTTCGCCTATCGGCCATCCGGCATTGAAGATTTGTCATAAAAAATGGTTTTATCTTCGCCATGTAGCGATACTGCAGTCTTTGGATATGAATAAATCTGACAGGGAATACACGCTCTACTCTTACAAGCATAGCGGGGCCATCAATTTGTTTCTTAGCGGCCTGGAACCTATTGACATTCAGAAGCAATGCAGACACCATTCTTTGCAGCAAACGATGGATTATTTAAGAGAATTGGATTTGTTTAGGAAAACGGATCATTTTAATAAGGTGAGGGGATTTTGAAGACTAAAAGATTTAAAAATTAATTTCTATCCTCCTTTATTGTTCATTATCACACTGTAAATTCCTGTAAATTCCAAATCGCTCCAATCCTTCCCACAACTAATTTTTTCTCATTTACCTTTCCCTTATTATTAAAACTCAAATTAAAAATGCTATGAAAAATATAGTTAAAGAAAAAGTATTAACCCTTTACCAGGATGATGGTATGACAGCTAAAGAAATTTCAAAAGAAATGCTTGATGAGGTTTCAATTTCAACTATACATCGATGGATTAATGAATTTAAAGCCGAACAAGATTTTCTTTCCGGCGTGGTTGATGATGATGAAAGTTCCATAGATTTAGGTAACATAGATTCCGATGAAGATGAAGAATATTCTGAAAATGATTTGGGAGAGCTCATTGAAGATAATCAGGAAGAAGAATTAACAGATGAAACTGAACTGGAGGGTGATTCACCCATTCTTGGTGAATTAGAAATAAGAAAGAATAAAAGAGGCATTGAGAAAAAAATCAAAAAGCTTTTTAATGCCATATTTTCACATTCTTCCGGGCATGAATGGACAAATTCTCAATTAAAGAGAATGCTTAGAAGCTTGGATTCTATTCAGGATCAAATAGAAAACATATTCGATTATGATTCTGAATCTTTCCGGGCGAATGCTTATTGGGTGTATCTGGAATCATTTATTGATTTATTTCAATCATTTGTCAATGCTGGTGGCGATGTTGAAATTGATTTTGATCAAAATCTCCAAGATGAAATCAATACAGTATTAAGTATAGAGGAATTTGATGTTGAGTATGTTTGGGAAGATATTTTTGAGGCTGGTTTTTTAAGGCTTAAAAATGATCTCAATGAAATTGATGGTCAAAAACTTGATTCCGATGCGGCATATGAATATGAAAGACGTATTAGTGATTTAGTCACAGAATTGGAGGAAAATGACTCTGAATTAGCATATACTAACGAAATGAGCATCCTTAAAGGACTTAAAAAAGATTTCAAGCGTCTTTTTGTTACAATTGATGAATCATTTTGGGGATCTGCGATGTTTGAGTTGGATGAGGAATTTCAGTCTTAAAAATCATCAATTATGAACGAATATAATCTTTCAGGCGAAGGAAACTCTGGAGGCGGAGGCACAGGATGGGTCCAGCTTGCTATCAGTGCCGCCACATCAATTTTTCCATCAGTTATCAATATGTTCGGCCAGCAGGTATCACCTGAAGAAC
>JAJRQT010000027.1 GCA_024280115.1 Bacteroidota bacterium
AATATCTGCATTTTAACTGAAAAAACCTAATAAATAGCGAAAAGATTCACATAAAAAATTGACCTTAATTTATTGATAATCTTTTAGTTACATGATTTAAAAGAGACACTATTTATATTCAATAATATAATATAGCTCATTTGTATGACTGACATCATTCCATTGCGCTGCGCTGCCAAGAGCACCACTTCCTAACGGCCATTCGGTTAAAGCAAGTCCCAGGGCATCCTGTCCTTCTCCAAAATCATCGGGCTCATTTCCCCAGTTATTATAAAGCCCGTCAACAGGGTTTCCATCCGCCGCACCTTGCCAAAATCGAGCTGTAGCGCCATCATTATTGCCATCCCAAATCCAGGCGCTTTCGGTTGCAATATCATTACCGCCAATCCAGACATAAGAGGCCCCTCCACCATCAGCGGCAGTGGTGTTGCTATTGGTAATTGAGGCATTGTTGGTCAACTCATTAAATAATGCAGCATTTTCATCGGCATCATTGATTTCAGCTAAAAATCCGCCCCGTTCAGCCGCACATGCAGCAGCATCCTCCCAGGTTTTATTTTCTCTGACTACCTCATAATTCGTTCCGTTATAGGTAAATCCATATATATTATCGGAACTCGCACATGGTTCCACTGTGACGGTTGCAGCATAATCAACAGAGCTGCCGTCTTCAGCAGTTACCTTGTACATAACAGAATTACTAAAATCCTGGGAAGCGCCAGATGCAGGATTGACGGTCGCTTTTGGAGATACGGCGACAACTGGAGATAAAGCTGTTAGATCCGTTCCATTGGGTAGGATTGCCGTAATAGTTTTAGCAGGTTCGTCAATGGTCCCATCTACGTCTGAGACCGAAAAGTCAGTAATTGCTTTTGCGGTACTTAGAATAGGAGGATCAGCATCCTCACTTCCGCAAGCGAAAATTAAAATTAATAAGAATCCAAAAATTAAATTGGTGGCTAGCTTTGTTTCCATGGTTATTGAAGTTTAAGGTTTATTGAAACATTTATACATATTTCGTTACAGTTACTCGGAAAAGATATACCGGATTAATCGCATTTATTTCGTAAATAATAAACAGTGATATATAACTATATAGGCTATAAAATTTCGTTTTTAATGTTCTTTAATGAAAGGAAAATATCCGGTTAATAATTTGTAAACGGTGTGGATACATTTACTCTTTGTGCTTTATGGTAATTTTATAGCTGGTTATAATAAACAACATAAGTTTTTTTGCCCTTTATTCCAAGATATTCACAGGTTATATTTATTGCATAACTGAAAAAGAATTACAATTCATAAAATAAATATTTACAGTATTTCTTAAATTTTATACAAGATCACACACTTATTTATGAAGACTATTCCTTAATTATTTGGGAGTTGTGCTGTATTTTTCACTGTCGCTCGCATTCTGCGAGTGACAGCTATTTGCTTGCAAGTGAAGTCTTTTAATATAATTATTGCAAATTGATCAACTTCGCCAATCGCTCAATGTTCGCATTCATCACCTCAATAAAATCTCCGGATTCCGGCTTGTTCGCACAGGGATCAAATACGGATATCAACACGTTTAACTTTTCGAGTTTTGACCTAATTTCACCTAAAGGTTCGTCCTCCCAAATCATAATACCAACCTTGTCCTCTGCTATTGTTTTTTCAAGATCTTTCCACATATCATCAGTAGGCAACTCATTGGGCTCCCAATGGACACTGGTCAATTTTAATCCATATCCTTTCTCCAGATATTGATAAACAGGGTGTGAGGCAATCAAGTGCTGCCCTTCGAGGTTTTTGCCAATTTCCTTCATTTTTTTGTTCAAATCACCAAGATCTTTTTGTAGGTGCTCAAAATTCTTATTTAACTCCTCAGAATGACCTGGGAGTAAACCACTAATTGCCTTATAATTAGATGTTGCCTGTGCTGCCGCCATATTGAAATCGAGCCAGGTAGTAAACGCTGTTCCCTGGTGTACATGCTTTCCTTCCGAGCCATGGCTGTGCGCCAACCCTTCATTTACTTCTATCCATCGATCTTTAAAACCTATTGAAGTATTCACTATTTTTGATGAGGGGAGACTCACTTTTTCCATCCATTTTTCATAACCTGCTCCATTGGCAAGTATCAGGTCAGCATTTTGAAAATCATTCACTTGTTTTGCGTTGGGTTTCCAATAGGCAGGATCGCCATCTATGGTTGGGAAATGTACCTTTACCATATCACCCCCAATGGTTTTTGCAAAATAAAATAATGGATAATTAACCACTGCTATTACTGGTTTTTTCGCATCACTTTCTGCTGTATTTTCCTTTTTTGAAGTACAGGAAAACAAGAGCATAAAAATAAATACTGCTAATGATTTTGTCATTGGAACGTGTATCAAATAATGAAATTTTGAATAAAATCCTCCACAAAAAATCCGGTTAATAAATATAATAAAACCGCAAATATGCTGCTACTTCCGATTAAGATAATTAGCTCAAAGCTTATGATTTCAAATACTTTGAGTCTGCTCGATCCTATTGTAAACATGGTATAGATCTCATCTTTCCGAAGCCTGATTGAGAGCGTAACAATCAGAGCCAGTATCAACATGGTTGCTAAACCTACAAGTACAAATACAGTATTAAAGATTTGTTTGATCCTGAATATGCTTTGAAGGAGATTATTTACGACATATTCCGGCACAATAATTTGTTGTGTGAATTCCCCGGACTCAAACCTTCCTCTGAAAATTGTTGCTGACTTATGATCTTTCGGAATAAATATCAACGAACTCAATGGGTAGGAATTCATATCGCCATGGAAATGAAAGCTGTCCATATTTTCTCCGTTGATGGTATTATAGATATATAATTTTGCTCCTGCTTTTACTGTACTGGAATCCCTTTGGAGCACGATTGAGGGATCGTAATTATTAGTCAGATCTTCATGCCCATGTCCCAATCCCATGATTACCCAATTGGTCTTGATGTCCACAAAAATTGCCTGATCGTCGGGAGAATCTGTGGGATCCAATACTCCCGCTACATTCATTTTCAGAGGATAGACACCCGCCAGATCAAAGAAATTTTCCGGAGATGAGACAAGGCTGTCACCCACTCCAATATTCAACTTGTCAGCAACTGCACTGCCAACAACACATTCGCCGACAAAACTCATCAATCTGCCAGAAGCCAGACTCAAATTCCTAAAATCGAAATAATCCGGGTCGGTACCGACAATAGGAAATCCCCTCGCGGTAAACATAGAAAGTACCGGTATAGCATATCCAAACTCTGAAGCATTTACATCATTTAGAGTTTTCATACTAATTCCTTCAGTTTTTTCCTGCTGGAAATAAAGTGTGTTAATCACCAAATCGGTGGAGCTGCCTTTGGCTCCAATGATGAGTGGTGTGGCTTTCGCCCGAGCCAGCATTTGTGCTTCGCTTTCGTTGATTAGCTTTTTCAGTCCGTTTGGTAAATAGATGATAATGCCTATTGAGAAGATCAAAACTATAGATCTTATCTTGTGAAAAGTAATGTATTTATATGCCAGGTAGAAACTCTGTCTCATCTATGAGTAAGTATAAAGTTCTTTAAAATCTACAATGTGATCGAAACCCTGAAGCAATTCATGATCGTGAGTTACAGTAATCAGAGACGATCCGCGATCCTTCACATAATCAAAAAGTATGTGCATGATTTTATGTTTATTTTCAGGATCCAGATTGCCTGTTGGTTCATCTGCCAGAATAATGGACGGATCGTTGAGCAACGCACGGCAAATGGCTACCCGCTGACGTTCACCTTGAGATAGCTTGTTTGGATACTTGTTCAGTTTGTCTTCAATACCGAGGAGTGAAGCAATTTCTTCCGCCCTCATTCTGATAGATTTATTTAATGTCATGGCTTTGTTAATCCTAAAAGATAATAGAATATTATCCACCACCCTTAGGTAGTCCAACAGTTTAAAATCCTGAAATATAAATCCGATATTGGTAAGCCGGAATGTGCGCCGCTCCGAATCTGACATGCGATTAACAATCTTTCCATTTACTGCTACTGAGCCTTTTTGAGGAGTATAAATTCCCGAGATTAAATTAAGCAGGGTAGTTTTGCCAAATCCACTTGGTCCTATCACCGCCGTCTTTGATCCGGATTGAAAAGCTAACTCGCTAAACTCCAGATGAAAATCAGAATTCTGATATTGGAATGATATGTTTTTTAAGGTTATCAATTTAATTATTTTTTCCTGTTAAAAGGTTCAAGAGTTCATTTGCTCAAAGTTCAAATTATTCTATTGTTCATTTGTTCAATTATTTTATTCCTCTTACGCTAAAGCTTCGGCGGACAAACATTCAAGCATTCGCTCCAACCTTCGCTGAAGCTTCGGTTGGCATGCTCATTTACAGCCGAACCTCCTCAATAATATCGAGGTCAAACATTTTCCACACACCATCAACAGGTTTTATTTTGATGATGGCGTCATATTGATTTACCCTCTTATGTTTATGCCCCCAATGTCCTACAACTCCCTTTACGATCCAGTTGCATCTGTAAGATAATCCTTCTCCATCGCTGGTTTCTTCCTCAACCTTAGTGACCAAAACTTCATTCACTTTGGCTTCTATCCCGCCCTGATTTTCAATTACCATGCTTTTACGGGTTTGCAAATAGATTTTTTGTAAAAGTTCAGCATCATTACACATTGAAAGCTTGTCATATATGTCCCCTTCTTCCCTGAAATCAAATGCCCGGTAGGTATTCTTTAGCAACTGGGTGATCAATTCTTTTGCTTCAGGCGTGGTATAGGTATTTTTTTTAATGAATGGAATGGTAGAATTATACCCAATTTGAAAAGAAAAAATCGCAAGTAAAAAGTAAAGCACTAGGAGAAACTTTCTGAATTTTGACAATCCACTCAGGCTCCAATGATTTCTGAAAAGTATAAAAAGAACCATTGAAATGAATATAATGGATAACAAAGGAACATATAATATTGCACTTTCCACTTTTTGTTCCGATACCATAGGCAGTTTATAATGTTTCAGAAAATTGGTCCAGATTAAAATGCTATCAGATGGTTGGAGGTCGTATGGCCATGGGCCGGCAGGATCAGTCGAGATGGAAGGGACTTTCTGAATCTTTTCATTAAACAAGTCCCAATGCATGGTTACTTCCTTAGGCATTCCTTCATCCGGGTAGGCAAATATAACACCGATAATGGCAGACGAATATGGGAGAGGTTTTGAGATCTCCACGATCTGAATCCCGGATAACTGCACCTCAACAAATTGAACCCTGTCGATGATTGGTCTGATCTCCTTTCCATCAATCCTTATTATATTGTGTTTCACCAGAAAATTGGCAATAAGTTGTTTAATACTGTCCTGCTCATCTACTTCGATTATGTCATCCATCTCGTAATCTAGATCAACCCAACCTTCGAGGTCCTTGATTCTGCCCAATATCTCATGCCTGACTTCATATGGTTCTACATATAAAAATGACATAAATGAAGAGCTATGATGGCGCCTGATATTTTTATTTTCAAAAAGTGAATACCATGGATCTTCCCAATCTAAATGAAGGGTTTCTTTTACACTAAGATATCTTAACTCATTAACAGGAATGGCATTGTGATAGACAATAAAACCAATGTTTGCCGGAGATGACTGATAGCTTTCTTTCATAGGCGGAATAAAGGATAATTGCTCGATTTTAGACGTTAATGGATATTCTATTTCTACATAGATAATTTTTTTATTTAACAATGTAGAGTCTGACTGGTCGGTATATAGATTGGCTCTCGGTATCCTGTTTCGCCGTTCAACAATCTTAACTTTGCCAGTAAATTTGCGGGTGCCTGATTGCAGAATAAACTGCTGTCGAATAAATCGATCCCAACGTGATTGATGATCAATCTGACTATAACCACCTTCAAAATATTCCCTGGGAATTACATCTGAAAACCATTGATAATCCTGTTCACCAATCTCTAACCTGGCGAGAATATGATCACTATTAATAAAAACTTCGAGAATTGTTTCACACTTATCAGCCTGAATTTGATTGATGAAATCGGCAAAAGCAATCGAGGGTAATAAAAATAATAAGAAAATAAAATACTGTCTCCTCATTGCTTGCAAATACGATTTTTTATGAGCTGTGAATTAAACAAATTTCTGATAAATGCCACTTTATAATGTTATTATTTTAATAAATTTTAGATTCTACAGTTATTTTAATGGGAGCTATTTGAAAAATGGACAAGACGGGAGCCAACTTCACCTTCGGCGAGCCTTTGGTGTATGAAGGAAGATCGAAGAATTATAATATTAAAAACCTCGAAAGATAAGAAATTAGGTTTTAAGCCAATTTCTGAATCCCCGCCATAGGCTTGTCGTCTCTATTGTGAGTTTTAATTAATTCTACATTACGAAGATGAAGCACATAATGTAAAACATACTTTTTGAAATCAAACCTTCAAGGATTTTTAGTATGAAATTTCTTTGATTTCTATAATTAAAGGTCATTTGCAATTGAATCCTTGAAGGTTTTTAACACAATTAATGATGTTAAAGCCAAGTTAGTAAAGTAGAATTAACCGTTATTACTTCTACTTTACTAACTTGGGCAATCAATTGATTTTCGCCTTCTTTTTACCCTTGGTCCCTAAAGGGAAGAAGGCGAAATTCAACCTGGCTCCCCTGCCTCGCCCGCCAATGTTAATAAGATAAGGAATTTTCTTCGTCATTGCGCCTCGGTCTGTGTCCCCTCCTTCGGTGGACAGGCTCACTGACTGAAAAAACTGGTTTGTGAGGACACAAACCATGGCGAATAGGTACATTGACTCTTAACTTATTGACATGAGTCTCGCCGGCAGGCGGGTTTTAGGAATTGGGGTAAAACAGGTTGATTCGTCGTCTTTATAAAGTATTATTATTGTTGCTTCACTAATAGATTCAGCAACTTCCTGTCGAGCTTATGTCCATACCAGTCTTCATAATCGACATCCGTTCTTCCAGAATCCAGAATTCCAAAGCTCCCTCTGAATTCCCAAAGGGCGAAACCAATACCGTTTTCTGACAGAATGCCCAATACATCACCAAACCATGCAAGGAATACATCGTGAGGTGTTTTATTCCAACAACCGCATTCACCACAATGTACACCAACACCTTTTTGTGCCAATTCGATCCATGGTTTGTACATTTCTTCCAGCATCGTCTTGCTTAAATACTGATCCCCAACCTGCCCCGGCCAAATTGGTGTTGGTAGGTTTTCAGTGTCTTTAAATACCCAGGGAGCCTTATAATGCGAAATAATTGCAGGGTTATACCCACGGCAGCTTTGAGCGATATCGAGATCAACGATTTCGGGAATTACACTCCTCCCAACATCATTACCATCTGCGATAATCAAGTGGTCGGGATTTTGTTTCCTGATGGTTTCCGCAGCGGCCTTTGCTACCTTCCTGTAAATATCTCCAGGCACCGGGCTTCGCTTCGAAAGCTGATCATTCATATCTTCGCGCATACAAGGTTCATTCACCAGATCAAAACTGATTTTATCCCTGGAAACTCTTTTGAACCGTTTTGCCCAAAATTTCCAGTGGTAGCAAAAATCATCCAGCGCTTCCTGGTCTGTCCAGAGATTGTATGGTTCATAAAATCCGGCATTCACACAAAAACCGGGAGCTCTGTGCAGGTTCAGACTTACGTGTAGATTATACTTGTGCGCTAGATAAACAAAATGCTCGATTTTATCTGTTTGTTTGCGGCTGATTTTTCTGACTTGTTTGGTTGTGATGTTTTTATCATGATCAATTTTTAGATATGAAGGATATGCCATGGGTATTCTCACGAAGTCAAATCCCCAATCCGACATCCATTTGAAGTATTCTTCTTTCGTTTGCTCTCTTGCATTGTTAGGATTTGGTGAGAAAAAGTCAAGGAAATTGAACCCCTTCCATTGTGGTATTTTGTTTTGTGCTTTTTTTGCCGATGCTGCAAAGGACATGTTTGCGGCCAGCCCTATACCGCTGGCAATTGTCGCTGATTTTTTAATAAAATTTCTTCGGGAATTTCTCTGGGTTTTCATAGCTTATGTTAAAAAAATTAATGCTGTTATTAAACAATGAGGAATTGCATAAATATATAGATTTTGAGCCTTAATAGTCAATAATTAGCTAAGAAAGATATAAATGAGGAGTTTAAATGAAGCTAACATATGTGGTATTTGGATAAGTGAATATTTACACTATAAATTAAGGTTGGGATTGTGTGAGAATATTAGCAATAAATATATTTATTTGCATGAACGAAACATTACCAAATCAGATAATATTAATTTGTGTTAGTACAAAACAAAATTGAATCCATACTAAAAAGAATTTCAAGGGAAGATGATGAAAATGCCTTGAAAGAACTTTTTGATGGCTACTATGGGAAGTTATTTGAGACTGCCAAGTTTTACGTCAGCGATCATAGCGCTGCACAGGAAATTGTCTCAGATGTCTTTATTAAATTATGGAATAATCGTTTAAATATTGAAAAAATTAATAATGTAAGGTCATATCTGTTTGTAGCAATCAAAAGACAATCCTTGAATTACCTCCGTGACAATCGTAAAAAACTACACCAATCTTTAGATGAAAGTGATAGCATCATAGTCGTTGAACTGAATTCACCTGAGAAAATATTATTGTCCAGGGAGTTTGTTGAAGTACTAAACCGTGCGATACAAGAATTACCCTCAAAGTGTCGCCTTGTTTACTCACTCGTCAAAGATAATGGTATGAAATATCAGGAAGTTGCAGAAACATTAAACATATCAGTCAAAACAGTAGAAATGCATGTTGGTAAAGCCCTGAAAAGACTTAAAATAGCTCTTGATAGTTACGAGGAATAATGTTCTACTATGTGCCTTACAGCAGGCAAATTCTATGAAAGATAGGTTTATTTATGGGATGAGAGAATGCTACAATGCTAAAATGAGACAATGTTTGCCATCATAAGCTATTTTGCATGTCGGATGGAATATAAGAATGCGTAAATAAAAAAATGGTTCTACAACGAATTTAATGGAAAAGTTAAAATAGCAAATATCAAAACTCAAATAACAAATAATATCCAATGATACAAAAGTCAATGATCAAAACAAGGAAATTACAATAAAATTGAAAGTTGTAACATATTGATAATAAGCTATTTGTCAAACTATTCTTGGTTTTCATTTAGCAAATCATATATTAGCTAACTCGAATTGTTTGAGATTTTTATATTGGAATTTATTTGATATTTGTCAATTGTGATTTGGATTTTGGAAAGAACATCTCATTAAAATA
>JAJRQT010000028.1 GCA_024280115.1 Bacteroidota bacterium
ACAAAAACGTTAAAACATTGATAATCAATAGATTGAAAAAATTAGAATAAAAGCATAATAAAATATTTCAATTTCATTTGACTGCTTTCAAAATTTGGAACAAAAGTGAAAAACTCAGAATCAATTATTAGAGGTTCCCATATGTCTTTCATTGATAATTACGATCCATCTTCCAAGAATCAAACAATTCCCGGAAATGTCATCACACCATATCCTACCATTCACAATCTGGCTGTCGAATGGCAGATTGATGGTGATGATAATCAAAATGGAATTGTTAGAGTTCAGTATAAAGAAAAAGGGAAAGGGGAATGGAAAGAGGGCATGCCATTGCGCCGGGTACCTGCCGGAAAGAACCTGAGTTTTTCTTGGGTAAACAAACATTCCGGCAGCATATTTAACCTGCAACCGGATACTGATTATGAGATTAAGCTTCAATTGAATGATCCTGATGGAGGTGTTGCAGAAAAGGTCATTGAGGCACATACACGGCCGATACCTCAATACGGGAATAATGCAGAAATCATTGATTTACCGGCAGGTAGCTACGATACCCTAAAGACAAAAAGCGGAACAAAAGAAAGGCCTGTAGTTTACAGGAGCCATGAGGGTATTGCAAAATATAAATTCGTGGATCTCCGGAATAAAAGTTGGGTATTTGTTGAAGGGATACATGTTGAAAATTTAGAGCAAGAAGGGAGGGCTATCCGAATGGGAGGCGCTGAGAATTGCATCGTAAGGAGATGTACGATTAATGCGGTTTATGGCATCGTAGCTTATCTTCCGGGCGCCCGCAACTGTTATATAAGTGATAATGTCATTACGGGAACCTCTGTTTGGAGCAATAAAGCCATGGGAGCCCATGGAGATAATATTGGCGAAGGGATACAAATGACAGGTCCGGGTAATGTCATCTGTTATAATAAAGTGACAGGATTCCGGGACTGTATTTCTACTATGGAAGATCAGCATGCTACGGAGCAAATTTGCATTGATATCTATAATAATGATATCTATCGCGGACCGGATGATGGTATAGAGGCGGATTTCTGCTTTTCCAATTGCCGCATTTATAACAACCGGCTCACCAATTGTTATGTAGGATTAAGTTCGCAACCGGGCTTGGGTGGACCAACATATTTTATCAGAAATGCAATGTACAACATCGTCCATGCGGCTCTTAAATTAAAACGAAAAAGCATCGGTGATGTAATATTGCATAATACTGTGATCAAAGTGGGAACAGGTCTTGGTGGTAATTCACCGATGGACTATGCTTATTTTAGGAATAATCTGGCAATCGGCGGACCAACCGGAGGTGTGAATTGGGGAGACTATGGAGCGGGGAATCCCTATGCTGCAGATATTATTGAACCCGGAGAACACAGCAGTTTTGATTATGATGCTGTTGGAGTTTATGAGGTACCTTATGTGGCTAAGATAGGAGGGGAGTCATTTTCAGAAGTGGAAAAACACGGTATTGAGCAGATCAGTTTAAAGAAAGTTTTTAACAAAGTAGAATTTCCAAATCCTCCGGTACCGGAGCGAGAAGCGCCGGATTTAAGGCCTGTTCACGGATCGAGCGTTACTGATGCGGGATTGCGTATTCCTAATATCAATGATGATTTTGAAGGAGAGGGGCCTGATTGTGGCGCTTATGAGGCAGGTCAGAAATTACCGCATTATGGGCCAAGGTAATAATCGAGATAATTGGGAATGTAAAGAAGTGGGAGGTAGTTGCAGGAGGCAGTGGCAGGAGGCAGTAGCAGGGGAGGAGTTGAAGTTATTAAATAAATAAAATTATGAAAAAATTTATTCACACAATTACCTGTCTTTCATTTTTTGCTATACTAATGTTTATCGGTGGTAAGGCATATTCCCAGTTTGAACAGCGGGATCATAGAGCATTGCCTGAAGGTGTAGTTCCCGTGGATAAGCCGGGGAGTTATGGAAAGCCTGGTACTACTTATATGCTTACCAAAGATATATCCTCTGATAGAAGCACCATTTTTCTCGGTAAAGATGTTACGCTCGACCTCAATGGGTATACCGTAACATACGCAGATGGCGAATATGGTCACATTCCAGATTATGGCTTTGAAGAAGGATTGAAAAGCTGGGATATCTCTAAAGCCCCGGGGGCTAAAGTTGTAAATACGAAGGATGTCCATGTATTTATCGGCGAAAAAATAATGAGCCTTAAGGCAGGGGATGAACTGGTATCCCAATATGTATATCTTCCGGTTGCTAACCGCTCATATTATGCCATGTGTGGCATGACAGGAAGATACTATCACTTAACCGGTGGGGATAAAAATAAGGATATGCAAGTGAGTGTTTATGTAGAAGATGAGATGGGGAAAGAGGTTCGTTGTACTACCGAATATGCAGACTCCACGCGGGTAAGCTGTCCTGTAGAAAACAAACAGGTTCGACTGGGTGGTGGGTTTGTGATTGCCCACCTTCAGGGTTTGCCGGCAGGTAAATATCGTGTTCGAATCAAAGCAGTTACCGATTGCCTTGTTGACCAAATCGATATCCGGCCTGCGATGGATGTGGGGATTGGTATTGTGGAGGAGACCCATCCTATGGGCCATACCGACCATTTATACGAAAGGGCTCATAGCGCTTTTTATGATTATACCGAAGATGTTTCAGGCAGGAATCCTGTATCTTCCATACCTGCGGTTCAGGGTGCCGGAACAGTTACGATTAAGAACGGAACCATTAAAAACGGAGTTGTAGGCATCCTCTCCTGGGGAATTCAATCGACTGCAAAAGATGTAAAAATTATTTTAGAAAATATAAAAATCACGACATCCGGAATCAATACTTGTGCGGTGGATGTGCCCAGTGCTAATATTACAAATAGTAGCTTTGATGTCCGGTCTCCTTTTATAATTAACCGACACGGATCTGAGTTTTATGCAGTTGATCTCGGCGTTAATGGTCCCTCAGAAGTATCTTTTTGTGAGTTTTATGGAGGGCAGGGGTGTTTGTCTTTTAAAGGAGAGCAATCGAGTATTCATCATAATCTTTTTGTGAACCGGCAGATGGTAACCAACCATTACAGTGTGATGGCCATGGGTGATGATTCAAAGATATTTGAGAACCGTTTCGAACCGGAAGTTGGCTCTGGTATTGAGATTTTTCGACATAAAAGAATTGAAATTTTCAATAATATATTCAGGATTGAACCTTCTCCTCCAACCTGCGAGTACGGCGATCAGGAGTACAGTACTACGGCTATCCGGATGGCTGATTATGGTTCTCCGGCGGGTGATCCGAGAGGTTGTTACGGTAACAAGGTTTATAACAATCAATTTTTTATTACAGGAAAAGACTTCCCGGAATATCCGGATTATACGCCAATGACCTGGGCATTTTTCTATAGTGCGAGCGCCGGTGTAAATGAAGTATTCGGAAATGAGATTATCGTAGTTGATATGGATCCTGCATCCAAAGCCGAAACGGCAGCTTTTTATATTATTGGGGGGCATTCTGAAGGCGGTGTTTTTTATAATAACCGGATAACAACCAACGTACCTGCAGCCTGGTTGGGCAACCGTTATGGCAGTGCACGGAGCACCAAAATTTTTAATAATATTATTATAAAATCTCCGGGAGCAGGAGATGATTTTAAACCGTTCAGAATCGGGTGGTCTGGAGCAGATGCGAAAGACATTGAATTTCGCTCAAATGAATTGATTGGTACGGATTTTAAAGTGGATATTTCTGGAAAGACCAACAGCTATTCCGTTTTTTGGACATTACAAATACATGTAGTTGATAAAAAAGGGAATAATTCCGCAGGTGCAAAGGTTCGAATATTAGATAAAAATGGAAGTGAAGTCATGAACGGTTCAACAAATGATGAAGGATTGCTCAAGATAGAATTGAAAGAGTACCAACTAAATGGTTTGGAATCAGACTATCTTTCTCCATATACGGTGGTTGTAGGAAAGAAGAAAGAGAAAATTGTCCTTAATAAAAATATAGAGGTTACCATTGAAGTAAAGAAATAACCGGCAACCGGCAACTGGCAACTTGTAACTGGTAACTGGTAATTGGCAACTGGCAACCGGCTTCCCCCTACCAAAATATGATATAGAAAACGGCGATCAGGACAGATATGGTCAATGCTCCAATATTGAATATGACAGATGATCTTGATTCTACTTGTGCTATGTCAATATCGGCTCTATATTCATATCGCTTGTTTAAACTAATAGCAATAGCTACTGCCATTAAAATCAAAAATGTCAGCAACATTCTATTCAGAAATGCGGTTTCCGGGAGTATAATTTTGAATAATAAAGAAAGAGGGATGGTGAGCAAAACTGTCCATAGCGCAGCAGTCGAAGTTGTCCTTTTCCAGAAAAGTCCTAATAAAAATATTACCAACACCCCAGGCGTTACAAAGCCTGTGTATTCCTGGATAAATGAGAATAATTTCCCCATTGATGCTACCGCTGGGGTAACGATTACGGCTAATAAAAGCGCTATAGCCGTCACCCACCGGCCTACCTTCACAAGATGAGTTTCGGAAGCATTTTTATTAATTTGATTTCTGTAAATATCCATGGTGAATATGGTGGCAACACTATTACACATGGAATTTAAAGATGATATAATGGCAGCAATCAGGGCAGCAATTACCAATCCTGAGTATCCGGCAGGCAGCAATTCCCGGATTAGCACAGGAAATGCTTCATCACGGGAAACAATCATTTCAGAAAATAATTCGCTAGCAATGACACCGGGCAATACTATTATTATGGCGACGATAATAGAGAGGAATGAAGCGAATAATAAACCATTTTGAGCCTCCTTTAAATTTTTAGCTGCAAGGGCGCGTTGAATTATGTATTGGTTGCAACCCCAGTAACTGATTGCTGCGATCCACAATCCGCCAAAAAAGACTCCTGTCCATGGCAGCTCTTCATGGGAGGCTGGCAACACGGTATGAAATTTTTCGCTTTGCAAATCCAACAAATGTTGAAACCCAAAAACAATACCTTCAGAACCATTGCTTTTTGCAATCTGATCAAGGCCAAGTCCAACAACTGCCAGTCCACCGATCACCAGTACACCAACTTGCACGAAATCTGTCCAAGCGATGGCAGAAAGTCCTCCGTAAATTGTATATAAAGCAGAAAAAGCTGCCAGGGCAATCACACTATAAATAATTGGGACACCCAATACCGCATTAAGCGTGATAGCGCCCAGAGACATCACCGAAGTAAGATTCACAAAAATATAGACCAGGATCCAGAAGATGCTCATGGTAGTACTTACCTTTTTGCTATACCTCTTTTCTAGAAACTCAGGCATACTATATATTTTGCTTTGCAGGAATTTTGGCAGAAAATACTTTGCTACGATTAGAATTGTTATTGAGGCGCCGATTAAAGAATAGGAAATTACGGCGATACCACTTTCAAAAGCAGTGCCATTCATGCCAATGATTTGCTCTGTAGAAATATTGGAAGCAATGAGTGAGGCGCCAATGATCCACCACGGAAGTGAACGTCCAGCTAAAAAATAATCCTCAGCATTTCGCTTATGATCTTTTGGTTTTCGGGACACCCACAGTGCTATGCCAACAACGGTAATAAAGTAAAATCCAAAAACCAGGTAATCTAATAGTTCGAGTGTCTTCATTTAATTAACCATCTTAAAATCATCTCCTGTGTTCTCCATCCACTGCTGCAGTTGCTGAATATGTTCTGCTTTAATATTTTGAAATGCCGGATCTTCGGCAAGATTCTTCATTTCTCCCGGATCGTTCTGCAAATCAAATAGTTGTTCGTTGTTATCACCACTGCTATAAACATTGTATTTAAATCGTGATGACCTAATCATTCTACCCTTACGATTTCGATCCGGTTTATAGTCAGCAAGCTCTACCACCAGATTTTCCCGCCATTCAGCCTTTGGATCGTTGATAATATTTCGCAAACTCTGCCCCGTAAAAGATACCGAAGCGTCAATCCCGGCATAATCGCAAAGTGTAGGTAGAATGTCAATCTGGGATACGAGATGGTTTTTATCGACCTTACCTGCAGAGATCTGACCCGGCCAGGATAGGATCAATGGAATTTTAGATGATTCTTCATACAGGCTCAGTTTGGCGGCCCACTTATGTGCCGCCGCACCATCACCATGGTCTGACGTGAATACGACAATAGTGTTTTTTTCGTAACCATTTTTCGCCAGAGCTGCCGTGACTTTTCCGATTTCCGAATCTACAGATTCCGTTAACCTGTAGTAGGCATTGAAATAACCGCGCCATACTTCTTCCGAAAACTCCTGATTAGCCAGCTTCGTTTCCAGGCCATATTCATTGTGATTCGCACGTTTATCTGCAATAAAGGAGGGTTCTTTATTACCAATTTCATGATTGTCAGGTAGTGGTGGTAGATTTGAAAAATGACTGGGGTGAATTGCAATTGGGTTGGGCAATTGGTACTCGAAACCGTAATACCTGATTTCAAGGAGAGAATCGTTTTCGCTGACCCACCCATCCTTCCTGGGATAAAAGCAGATGTCATGCGGATTGTGGTAACTGACTGCGAGGAAAAATGGAGCTTTCTCATCGTATTGATCAATATAATTCACCACAGCCTCAGTCAGTTGTGGATCTGTTTCCGAACCAAGCATCCAGTTTTTTATTTCGGGATCCCGGAAAGGAAGAAGATCAAATCCACGGATTTCTTTTTGTTTTGAATCCGCTCGTTGAGGGTAACTCACCGGCAAGTGCCATTTACCTGCCCAGACGGTATTATACCCCGCTTTACGGAATATTTCGCCAGCATTGGTAACTTGTGGATTCATAGAATCACCATTCCATTCCACACCGGTTTCATGGGGCATCCGTCCTGAAATAATACTGCTGCGTGCGGGTCCACAAACCGGTGAAGTACAATATGATTGAGTGAACAAAATACCTTCTTCGGCCAACTTATCCATATTTGGGGTATTTAAGTAATAATTGCCCATGGCGCTCATCATATTGATGTTTTGCTGATCTGTGAAAATGAGTAGGATATTAGGCTTTTTCCCGGGAACGCTTTTATCAGGTTTTTGAGTGCACGCTGAGAATATTATTAACAATAGAAAAAGAGATACTTTCAATGGTTCCAATGCCAGATTTTTAATTTTTGTTGGATGCATTTTATTAATTGTTTGAATTAAAGATACAGATTTGAGAAATTAAAAGGTTATCATAATTGATATTTTAATAGTAGGATTTGACATTTAATCCGATTTAGTATGCCGCAATAGCAGACGAAAAGGCAGTGAATAAAATCCCGAACTATCTGGATCGGGAAAAAGACAATTCATTATATACATTCGATGACTTTGCATCGGGAAATTTTATTGAATTAGGTACATTTGAATAAATTAATGAAGGAATTTTACCATTCTCGCATAGCGCCTTTATGTATTATTCAATATTCTCAACCGACTTCAATCCTTAATTGGAGTAGTCAAAATCTTATGGAAATTCTTTTTGCTTTTTAGTATGAAACAGGAGCGCTGATCACACCCAAAAACCTACCCATCCAATAGGGCAATAAGTAAGTATCCCCGGCGCTCAATTCGCTTTGGCGGTCACCGGCATCGAGGTTGAACAAGCTTCTGTTGTGTTTAAGCTCCGGGCGTTCGTCAGGGGGCAGTACCTCGGAGGCAGTTTTGCCCCAAAAATTTGGTTCTAAAAAGGTCAAATCCTTTCTGTGGCTGTTTCGGCTCTCAAACTGGATCATATCCAGGGGAAATTCTTTGAGGTGCCAAATTGACTCCTCCAAATCAAAATCAGTTGCGCCCGTCATGGCATAGCAGAAATTCCAGAGTGAATTCTTTTCAGGCCGTTCAGAATCCCAATGATCGCGGATAGCTTCCTGGTAAACATCTTTCAGGGTATCGTTGAAAGCATAGGGATATAACCCCCAATAGGCGAGGAAATACATTTCATCATCGGAATGGTTCCATCCGTTAGATAGCATCTTGCTCCATTCATCGGCGTCATCCGGCGCAGGCCCGATTTCAGAAATGGGGCGCGAAAGGTTTTCGAGATATCCATGTTTGTCCATGAGCTCAAAGGCCTTTTCTTTGAATAATTCTTTCCCGGTAAATTTGTATGCTGTTTGTAGAAAAGCAATAATGTTGGAAGAACAAACTCTCCTGTCTCCAATCATGGTCCCGAAACGGTTGACATAGGCAGGATGCCATCTTCCCCAAAGTGTGGGCAAGCCATTGTAGTCGATCAGGCACATATCATTTTCAACGATATACGTTATCAGGCCGTCCAGCAAGTTGATCGCCCTTTGCTTCCATTCCGGATCATCCACATATTCCGCCACGAGCGTAAGTGCGAAGATCTGCCCTACCGTCTGGTCGCTACTCGCAGATGCCCGCCAATCCCATTCCGGGTCTTCGGCATGTCGCCAGCTGATGGTGCCCTGGTAGCCATCGTACCAATAGTTATCGACATACGATCTGAATTCTTTGTGAAATTCCTGGTATCCGCGACGCTCAAAGGACCGGCCAAATAATCCGGGGATATTATTGATGGTGTGCATACGTTCCATGGCTTCAAATGATTCCTGCCAGTTTTGCTTTGCTTCTTCCGAATTGGTGGCAAGATACCTGAACAACTGGCTACCCAAATACATGCCGGTCCAGAGGTTATCGCTATCGGCCATGCGATTTTGGGCGGTTGACAAATCATGATTTTGCAATCGAGTCACATTGCTGTTGATGCCATACCTGATCTGCCGCTGCCTGACTTGCTTTTCGTAGATCATCGCTTTGTCTTCAAGCGTCATTTCCTCGAAAACAATTTTACCCAGGCCTTTGTCGGTAAGAATTAAAACTGAATTTTCCGGACCTTCAGCAATATGAATTACTTCGTCTCCCGGCAACCAGCGCTGGCCAAAATAATAGTTGAATTTCCCATCGTTCCTGAGTATAAAAGCGCCTTTGACAGAACCAAACCAAAGTTGACCCTTGATTTCTTTTATATCTGTAAGTTCAGGCCATGGAAGTTTATGATGAATTTCCGCCAATTGTTTTCCTGTCTCGTCAATTTCAATATATCCGTCTTTTGTGCCAACCAGGATTTTATTGCCGGCCTCGGTTATTTCAAAACAGGTAAAATCTGAACCACTGAAGACCTTCACTAAATTTTTATTTTGGGGTGAGAAAGTATAAAGCGTGCTTTCGCCTAATATCAGGAAGTTATTTGTCTTTGAATTATATTTTACGGATATAACACGATTATCAGGAAATTCATCTTGCCAAAGCAATTTCGAATCTTTGATTAATGACAATGATTTTCCATCAGAAACCATAAAAGTAAAATCTTCGCCCCCGCAGACAAACGTAGCTTCTGGCATTTCATGGATGGAAAAGAGTTTTCCGGCCCAGGCATTACTCAATATCGCCTGATCATCCACATACACAAATTGATTTTTATGAACAATCATATCCGTAATCTTTTTATCTGCCATTGGCACATAATTCCTTTCCGGTTCCAAGGTGCCTGGATATTGGAAATGGCCATTGTTAGGCCGGTATATTCCTTCTGATGTCAGCACCTCGATCACTTCATTGCGATCGGCGAATACTTTTTTCAGCTCGATTCCCTCTTCTTCAAAAACATATTTGACCGCATAGTCCTGGAGATATGGGATGTCCTGGTAAATGGGCTGGGCTGATTCACTCGCCTTTTCAGTTTCCTGACTGCAAGAGGACAAAATAAGGACAATAATAATCGAGATGTATTGACTTATATATTTCATTAATTTTTTATTTGGCTTTTAACTCTTCAAGAGTTCAAAACCCTATAGGTTATATCCAATTTTAAATTGAATTTGCAATCTTTTCCTTCCTCAGAGTCCTCTTCGAGTGACTCTGAGAAGGAGAAACGAAAATTAAATAAAATAATTGAAAAAGATGAAAAGAGCAAAAATTGAGTTAAACTCTGATCAAATAATTAATGATTATATAAAAATTGCGGTAAACTCATTGAATATGATTGCATTGATCTTTGAAAGCACAAAAGAAAAAGAATTCAATGAAATACCAGCTTTTTCTAGTCCATCTCTAATGGAAATGAAATTGCAAAAATTTGAATATGTTCAAGGAATTAATTTTATGTTGAATAAATGGTTGATAGATAAAGGTATTGGTGATGTGATAAGAGGAATATCTTTTTCATTATCTAGAGCAAAATTCTTTATAAGATTAACAGAAGAAGCACAAGGAAAGCAAATGACAATTGAAGAATATGAAAATCTTGAACAGCAATTGAGTCAGGAGGCAATTAAAAAACCTTTTGGTAAACTTATTGATGAAATAAATAAATTTAAAGATGAATCATTGAGCTATATTGAAGAAATAAAGTCAATTAACCAATTAAGGAATTGTATTGAACATCGAAATAGTATGGTTCAAAAGATTGATTTTAATGATGCGGACGAAGTCTTAAAATTAAAATGGTGTGAGGTGGTTTTGACAGTCGATGGAGAAAAAATCACGAAACTTCCTATTAACATTAAAAAGGGTCAAAAATTGATGAGTAGACTTGAACAGTCTAACAGATCTTTTAAACTTGGTGAAACTGTGGTTGTTAATGAAGAAATTTTTCAGGGAATATACTATACTGGATATTTATTTGTTAATGATTTAGCTTCAAAGATATTTGATTAACTGCTTACCAACCCCTTAAAGTATAAGGACACACCTTGCAGTGGATCTTTAAACTTTAAGCCTTTATACTGGATCTGGATTTTTTTAGTGGTTGGGGGATTGTTAATCTGGTTTCAATTATTACTTTAGTGGTAATGGTTTTTTATATTTAAGTACCAATCAAAAATATTAGACTTATGAGCAAAGAACAATATTCCTGGCACCATTATTTAGAACAAAATATAAAAGAAAAACACATATTCGATCTAATAAATAGTGAAAATGAAGAATGCACACCCCATATGCTCCAAACCTACCTAATGAAAAATTTTATCCCCATGGAGGAAAGGTATTTTTACTATTTGGCAGGAAAATACAGCATATTTCCCCCACCATATATTAAAGAATTAGCTCAGTTTAAATCCTATATGCAAGATGATGAATAAAAAAAATATAGAAAAGAGGAACTTGAAGATATAGAGAATTATTTTAATGTGTGGAGAAGTCAGTACAAAAATTCATTAGTACGTATACATCAATTCGAAGAAGGATTTAAATATATAGGATATAGTGAGAGCCTCTCCACCGAGCTGGAGGTTATAGCTCCTTGTTATAGTGATGGTAATAATCATTTTAGTAAGGATATATTCACATTTTTTACTAAAAACTTGAGGCCTGGTATTGAAAGCCATGAAAAAGGAGGCTCTAATTTTAATATTGAACCGACTGAAATTCTAATCGAGAAAATCTACATAAGAAGAGGCTATGATTATTTAGATATTTGTCAAGAAAATGAGCGCTTTGCTGAAGAAATGGAATATTATAGAAATTCTAATGAAGAATTTTCAGATGATGAAAGTGCTCCTGGCGATTCTTCATTTTGTACATCCTGTCAAAATTCACCATGTATATGTAGTGATCGAGAAAAAACAAGCTCAACACATGACTTCTAAAAAGAAAAACCCCCAACTTTCGAAGGAGGTTCTCATCCGATCATCACACCAATAACAGCATTATTCAACTAATCCTTCTAATAAGATTAAGGAAGAGGTTTAAACGCATTCTCCAAGCCTTGCACCAAAGTCCTTTTTCTTTAAATACAAATTGTATGCATTTAAAACTGTCATCATTCTTGCCCTTGTTGTTGTTGTCACCAATAAGCACGGGTAACTTTGGCCATTATTTACCATAATTTGGTATATTGTTTTGTTGGTCAAATACCAACAAAGACACAGTCTTCTAACTTCTAACTTCCGACTTCCATCTCCTGTCTCCCAACTTCCAACTACCTCTTTATCAACCACACATCAGAAATTCGCGAGTAATTTTTCCATCGCATGTGTGACTCTTCCGGACGATCGAAAGTGATGCGGATTCCTCCATCTCCAACCACCTTTTTGGGAACCACAAATTCCTTAATACCATCTTGCTCTTTGTTGTAGATCACTGGCTCTAAACGATAACCATCTATGCGAATCAGGGCATCGCCGTATCCTGCCACGCGAACAATGTACCTGGCATTCGGATCGAGATCTTCGTATTCTAAAACCGGATCATTTTGATATACCTGGGACGAAAGCCTCCATCTGGAGTAGCCTGAATCCCACCATCCAAAGTCAACAGCATCATATACTGTCGATTTCACATGGATGCTGTTGGCAATATTGGATACATCGTCGTAATAGCTCCCAGAGCTGGGATTTCCCCACGAATAAATTGTTTCGATCCGTGCTGCCTTCTCTTCTTCATTGTCTAGTTTTTTAATTTCTTCAAATTGATCAGTCAGCCACCAGCGATTATTTAGTGGATAGTCAACAAAATCCAGGATGCACCCTCTTTGCGAATTACTTGCCTGGAATTTTTCAACGCTTGTTTGCAACCCTATAGATTGAAATAAATCATCACAATACTGCTCAATTTTCTTTCTTGATGGCTGTTCTATGGGTTCAGTATCGGCTTTATTGACTATTTCTAAAGCTTCCTTCATTACCAATTCGGAACCTAACTTTTTGACTTGCTCAAGGATTTTATTTGCTTGCTGCTCGAGGCCTTTTTCATTGATCAGCCGCTGGCGCACATAGGCGTCATAGTATGCCCTCAACACCAGCATTTGCCATCGCCAATTTTTGGATAATTCAGGATATCTTTTCTCCAGTGTTTTCCAAAAAGCCAACGTTGGTTCTACGGAGCCGATGTCTGCTAAGGAGCCCATCCAGTTTTGCTCCAACCCCAAAATGCCTTCCGTCGCATCGGTTTCCAATTCAGGATTAAAGTAAAATTTACTGTATTCCATCAGTATATCCCGAATACTTTTTTGCGGATCCCAACCCCGTTGACTCCAGATAACTTTATTGACATCATCATGGCATCCATCGGAATAGGAAATAAAACCATTGGTAAAAGGCGCATATTTTCCATGGATTTTGGCATAATACACCGGTTGTGGATTAATGCCCTCCCTGCCGATTGTCAGTGCGAATGCCTGGTCAAAATTGAGAGCAGGATAGTCGCATCTTACATTATGTGTAATATCCGGGTAGTGTCGATGTTTGTATTGTTTTGGAAGCTGATATCGTGTCTCAGAAATGGACGGGCTGCTAGGGCCAGACACTACTCCTCTCAACCAATTTGGCTGATTTTCTCTGAGGTATTGATAGAAATAATCGATTTGTTCCTGGCTGAATCCCTGAAGGGAAATCCAGATTCCGGCGTTTGGATGATGCTTTTGTAACCGGGCGTGTAGGTCCTTCAAAAAGGGCATTACATCCCTGGGGTGGTTATGGCCGGGGTCACCGCCAGGGAAAAAGATATTGTCTAACCGTGGTACTTTTTTATAATTCGCTTCATGGAAATCCAGCTCTTTTTTACGCAATTCAGGATCAGTCAGATCAATGACAGCTGGCGTCCAAACCCAATATTCAATATCGTAGGAGTCGCATATCTCGCTCATCTTCACATTCATTTCTTCACGGGAGATTTTGAAATGCGGACTGATGTCCTTTTTGAGTGGCGGAATATTTTCAACCGCATTCGTCCCAAAAAGCACTAATTCCCTGATGTATTGGTCATATTGCTCCACAGTCCATGCATCATAAGAGTTGGCAGTATTTCGATAACCCAATTGGTGCCCGCGGAGTTCGTAAGTAGGAGAGGAGGCTATATCCAGACCATCATCGATGAGTATGCTTTTTTTCTGCATTTTGGCTGTGCGCAGAAATTCTCCTATCCCGAATATCACTGCCCGGGAGTCAGACCCGATGATCCAAAGCGTCGATCTCGCATTATTACTTTCCATGAATATCCGAAAACCTTCCGGTTGCCATTCAGGAAGTGTTCTATCATCCCGCAATGGAATGTCCCGATCGGCTAATTTTTTAGAACTGGAAAGGGCAAGCGCTATGGTGTGTGTTTTTGAAGACGTCCAGGTGTCAGTTTTATTCCATTCAATTCCTGTTCGGCTTTTCACTTCTTCCTGAAGAATACGCATGGCTGAAAGCTGTACCTTGGGTTTTATATCTGTAGAAATAATTACGGATGACCGGAAGAGGTCAATATCCTTGGCCGAGAGAAAAGACATGGACAAACTAAAAATAAACAGGAGTAAAATCTTAATTATACGCATGAAACGGGGGGATAATTTTTATAGAAATTCTGATCTGATAATAAAACAGTTTCGAAAGTATTGAAGAAATTGTTTATCTGTTATACTATGATTGAAGCGCTTGTTACTATTTCTTTTGGAAGTATTTATACCTTTAATCCTACACAATCACTCAAAATACTTATCATCTTCATAATCTCCCAATTCCGTGAAAAGAAATTGATCAGGAAAGAAATATAGCTTACGATTTTCAATGATCGACGAGTTATTACCATTGATCATATAATATATTCTGATCATTTAAAACTTTTATACCTTGTAGTGCATCATAGGTATAGAACTTTGAAATTGAATGACAGAGGTCCTCGAAAATATAGCACTTTATCATAGCAAAAGTCTTATTGAAAAATCACGAAAAGGTGATGAACGAGCCTATGGGAAACTTGTCGGCTTGTGGTTTAAACGGATTTATAATTTCTCTTTAAAGTACTTTGCAGACCATGATCAGGCTATGGAGGTTACTCAGCGAACATTTATAGTCGTCTATAAAAAAATTGACAGACTCAACGATGTTGAAAGTTTTAAATATTGGCTGTATAAGATCGCATTGAATCATTGCAGGGAGGAGGACAGAAGGCAAAAGAGAAATGGTTGGTTTTCAATTTTTAGAAGCGAGGAGGCACATCAGATAAGGTCAAATCTTGGGAATCCGGAGCATGAATATCAAAGGAAGGAAAAAGAAGAAATGATTTCTGAAATGTTAAAAACCTTACCTGAAGCACAAAAGGTCTTGATCATTATGAAAGAGTTTGAAGGTTTAAAGTTTAGAGAAATTTCTGAGACATTGAATATATCAGAAAATACCGCAAAATCGAGATTATATTATGGATTAAAGGCTTTAAAACGATTAATTGAAAAAAGTGAATTGAATTATAAAATCTAAGGTTAATTATGGAAAATCAGGATTTTAATAAAGAACTGCTCGATTATATTTATGGAGAAATGTCAGCGACAGAGCAAAAAGCATTTGAGCAAAAACTAAGGGAAGATTCCAAATTAAAAAGTGAATATGATGAATTGACATCTGTTCGTGAAGAACTTGGGAAGCTGGAGGATAAAGAGGTGATGGAGCCATTTTCTACATGGGGCAGGAGAAAATCATCCAGTTGGAACGGAAGGAATAAAAGAAGACTGGTTGTATTTCGCCCGATTACGGCTGTTGCAGCTTCATTGCTAATTTTAATGGTCGTGGGATATTTAACAGGGTTTTCAGTCTCACTGAATAAAACTGGATTTCAGGTGGGGTATGGAAAATTTATAAGTTCGACCAAAGAAAAGGTATTCACCGAGGATGAGGTGAAGTCCTTGCTTAAATCAGAGATAGAAAAGAACAACAGCATGATCCTGGCCAGGATTGGTAGTTCTGAACAAGAAAATAACTCAAGGTTTGCGTCACTTGAAACGTCCCTGATTCAGACAGAAGAATTAAATAATCAAAAATATGCGACAAATGAAGATGTAGAGCGATTTTTTGTAAGCGCTGAAAGTAAGAATATAGAATCGTTACAAAAATACCTGGCAACTACATCGGCGTATCAACAAGAATATTTCAAAACGATGCTGACTCAGTTTGGAGAGTTTATGCAGGAGCAACGATCTGCGGATCTGAATATGATCAGAAGTAGTTTTGTTGAAATCAAACAAAGTCAAAATCTGCAGAAAAAAGAAACAGAACAGGTGATTGCGAGCATATTAACAACAGTACAGCAACAAAAATAGGACACATGAAACCGGCAGAATATCAATTAGTTAAGGAAATTAAATCATCTAAGTGCCGCGGTCTGTGTCCCCACAGACCGAAAAAAGACTGGTTTGTGAGGACACAAACCAAGGCGGACAGATCATAGACTCTTAACTAATTGACATTGGTCGGCAGACAGGCCTAGAGTAGATTAAGGTCATTCGAGTGGATGATTATATGTTTTAGAAAATCGCAGAATTTAAAATATAAGCAGATGAAAAAAATAATATTCCTATTGATGATACCAATTTTCTTCGGATTCAAATCCGGGCAGGAGATTGATGAAAAAAAAATGAATCGCGATCTTGAAATTGCAAAGAATATACTTGCAACCCTTATTAAGGAAGACACGGAAAGTTTTTTTGGAGGCAACGTCATTGAAGCCAGTTATATCAAGGGTTATGGAGTGACTTTCACGATTCCGGAGCATTTGGTGTATTTCCATGGAGGCTTTACGGAAATAGTTTTACCGGAAATATCTATGCCACAAATACCGGAAGTAGCTCCGGATGTTGATGTTGACGAGGGTTCTTCACGCGATAGAAAAAGGGATCAAAGAAAAGCTGAACAAGATTTTCGAGATGCGGAACAGGAATTACGTGCAGCAGAGCGGGAAACGAGGATTGCCAGGCATGAAATTGAAAGAGCGAGACAAAATGGATGGTCAGAGTTGGCAGATGTTAATGATTTTTATATGCACACTGAGCAGAATGAAGATATTGAATGGGAGCAAATTATGATAACATTCCTGGCGGATTATGCTGATCTTATCGGTCAATTGCAACCGAACGACCGTATCAAAGTTACTCAAAAAACTCCGAAAAATTATTATGTATTTGTATGGGGGGGGTATGGAAATGGTACAGAAATTCAAAATGAAAAGAGTGGCATTTCGACTGAAGTATTAAAAAAAGATGTAAATGCATTTAAAATCGGAAAAATCGATCGTAAAGAGTTTGAAAAACGCATTTCTATCAAAATGAAAACACCTCAAAAAAAAGTACCGGATCTTGAGATGTTTGCAAGCATATTCGGTAGGTATTACAGTCGGGATCTTTCCGAATCATATTATACAGAAGGAAATCCTAAGTATGAGGTACTAGAAGGTTTCGGAGTGGTTTTCCATACTAGGGCGAGTTCAAGAAGAGGGACATTTACCATTCATTCGAATAGTTTGTTCAATTCGAAAAAAACTGAAACAAAAAGCGGTTGGGGTGACGATGATGAATTGTATTCGGTATTTAAAAAAGATGTAAAAGACTTTCTGCTCGATTATGGAAGAACCATAAGATCCTTAGGTGATGATGATAAGGTAATTCTTGAGATTAAATTTCACGGATGCAGAAACTGCGAAATCCCCAAAACCCTGAAAGTATCTACAAAAATGTCAACGCTCAGGAAGTATGACCAGCAAAAAATAACAAGAGAAAAGGCAGCCTCGGCCATTGAAATAAAGGAAGTTTTTTAAGGGTTGGGAAGGGAATCTTCGGTATAATGGACAAAAAGTAGGCTATTTTAGAGTCGATTGGTTCAAGTGGACAAAAAGGAGGCTGTTATTTTTCTAAAAATAATCATATTTTAAAATCTTCTTTAGCTTTGCAATGTCAGACTAAACGGAAACAGGCT
>JAJRQT010000029.1 GCA_024280115.1 Bacteroidota bacterium
ACGCCTGTACGGGAAGCTCTTATACAACTTTCCTCAGAGCGGTTAATTAAAAATGAACCAAATGCGGGTTTTTTTACTAAAGAAATTTCCGAGATGGAAATAATGAATCTCTACATATTAAACCGAACACTATTGGAATTGTCATTGAGCCTTATTAGGAACGATGGACAGATACCCGGCATGTTAAAGCCTCCGAAATTTTTTGATGAAAATGAGTTTTCTTTAATATCATCCCCTGAATCAAAGGTTGATATACTTAACGCACTATTTGTTCATATTGCCAAACAGTCAGGTAATGATGATGTAGTCCAAGGGATTATGAATATTAATGATCGAACATATTATGTTCGGTTGCAGGAATGTGAGATTCTTCAGGACTGGCAAGACGATTTATTGCAACTTTGTCAAATGTATTATCAGAGAAATATTGAAGAATTGCGGCACGCCATTAATTCACATCATGACAAAGTCATTTCTTTCTTGCCTGAATTAATGCTTTTGTTGAGGCGCATGAAATATGAAAGTTACTAGCCAAAATTTTCGATACTAATGTGTATTAGATAGATTCACTCTTCATTTTTTATGAAGTTCACTGGTTTCAATATATTTGTAACCAGTGAACTTTTGCATGCCAAATTATAAATAAAATATAATATTTTTATATGGTTGCAGGTTATATCTGAAAAAATATACTGACTTTAATTTCTTTCAATCTGTCCACTTGATGTGGATTTAGGAAAGAAAAAAATAATTTTTTATCACTTCTACGGATTGTTTCTAAGAAAATAAACTCATGATAAGTATATTGCGGCAGGCTGTATTATTAGGTTGGAAAGAAGCGGATGGTTTTGTGAAAAACCGCTTTGTATGGGCTCTTTTGTTAACAATAATTACGGCAGTATTTTCAGCATTAGCTCCGATTGTTCTTAAATTTGCCATCGATAGTATGGGGACAGGTGATTACCAAATTAATAATCAAGATTTACTACAAGATTGGGGTGTTCTCAATCTATCATTCATTGTATCTGGGCCAGTAATACTTATCTTATTATATATTTTTAGCTTGTGGCTTTCTAAGAGCAGTGGAGAACTTAGATGGTTCTTTTATGGTACTGCTGATCAGAGACTGCACCGCAACATTAGCCGGAATTTGTTTGATCATGTTTTGAAATTGCCTTTAGCATTTCATCTCGATCGCAAAACTGGCGCTTTAAACCAGACTTTGGCTCAGGGAATAGCTGGATATAGTATACTGCTGAATGTTGGCGTATTTACTATTTTGCCAGTGTTGATAGAAATTATTCTTATCAGTGCTGTATTGGTGCTTTTCCTTCCGCCGCCGTTTCTGGTTATTTTATTATTATCAGTAATTGCCTATAGCATAACCTTTGCAATTGGAGTGGCTCAGATTAAAGGCCCTAGCAGGGAAGTTTCCACATCCCAGATAGATGCCTACGCTGCTTTGACAGATAGTATTCTTAACAGTGAAACCGTTAAATATTTTTCAGCAGAGAATTTTGTCAATGATCAATATGATACGAGTTTAGCCAAAGCGGAAAGTGGATGGGCTTCTTTTTATGCGTGTAAAACAAAAAATGGTTTGTTTGTCGCATGTGTGTTTGCAATGTCTCTTGGATTCTCGGTTGTACTGGCCAGTAAACATATAATGCTGGGAACAATGACCCTTGGTGATTTTGTACTCATCAACACATATATGTTACAGATTATTCGGCCATTGGAAGCTCTGGGCGTTGCTTTCCGGAGTGCAGTTCAAGGTGTTGCTTTCATAGAAAGGATGCTCAAAATATTAGAAAATGAAACTGAAAACTTTGAGACAATTCAGGGTGCTCGTGCATCAGCATCACTTCCTTCAACTGTTAAAAAAAAGAAGTTCTCGATGTCAGGTAGTGAACTAGTTTTTGATCGTGTGAGTTTTTCCTATTTTCCCGATCAAATTTGTTCAAGTGACATGCAGAAATTGTTACTTGAAGAGATTAGTTTCGTTATAAAACCGGGAAAGGTTACGGCTATCGTAGGCAGCAGTGGTGCTGGAAAATCTTCTATAATACGGCTTCTGCTCAGATTCTTTGAACCAAACAAGGGAGATATATTGTTAAATGGTATATCGACAAGTGACATACCATTATCAGACTTGAGACAGTATATTGCGGTGGTTCCGCAAGACACGGTGTTATTCAATAATACTATTGCCTATAATATAGGGTTTGGCAAACAAGGTTCTTCACAGCTAGAAATTGAAGAAGCCGCCAAGCGTGCACATATTCATGACAAGATCAAAAAGATGCCCCACGGATATCAGACCATGGTTGGAGAGAGGGGGCTTAAACTCTCTGGTGGAGAAAAACAACGGGTATCCATTGCTAGAGCCTCTCTCAAGGATCCTAAAATTTTTGTATTTGATGAAGCAACAAGCTCTTTGGATACAAAAACAGAAAGGCAGATCCTTGATAACCTGATCACGGTTTCAAAAAATGCAACCACGTTAATAATTGCTCATCGTTTGTCAACGGTAGTACACGCGGATGAAATACTAGTGCTAGAGCAGGGTGAATTTATTGAACGAGGAAATCACGAGCAATTAATACGAGCCAAAGGTACCTATGCCAGTATGTGGGATAGCCAGCAATATGATTTGAAAGAAAGAGATCAAGAAAAAATAGATCAAATTGCATGATAAAACTTGAAATAAGGGAATGAAAATGAATGAAATTTTTTTATCAGATATGAGGCACCGGTATTTTTTGGAAAAACATATTTTTTACAGCAATGTGGATGGTCACTTTATTGTGCTCGATCTGCGGAAGAATACTTACCTACTCCTTGGCGATAGTGAAAGGCATGTCTTCCAAGTTCTTTTCGAAGACAAAGACACACTAGAGCAAGGAGGCACACATGATATGGAACAAACCATAAAGAGTTTGATAAAAAAAAGGATTATTACTGAATGTACAGAGAATGCTAAACAGAGTATTTTTTCCAACTTACCTCCAGTTACTCAGGACATGAATGGCTATCCATATGATGGCATACCGAAGATTGGAGCAGGCCATGTATTTAAGTGTTTTAAGGCATTTTTATACACAAAAATAGTTTGGTGGCTAAATCCGATGGAAGGGGTCATACGCAAACTTGAGAAACGTAAAGAGCGTCAGTTAGCTAACAATCCACTGAAAGTGAGCTTTGAGAAGACCCGCGAGCTCGTAGAGATATTTCGTATCTTGAGAGGGTTATTTTATACCGTCCAGGATGAATGTTTATTTGATTCACTGATGATGATCAATTTTTTGTCATCCTATGGCATTTATCCACATATGGTATTTGGGGTTCAAATGGGGCCGTTTGGTGCTCATGCCTGGGTACAGGATGGAGATAGAATTTATAACGGCCATATTTTTCAGGCAGCAGCCTTTAAGCCGATCATGATTGTTTAACCGAGGGAGATAAAAATGTACCGCTATATATCAATTGTTTGGAATGAGGATAACCATCAGGTAACCGAAACCGCAAAATTCCTTAAAGGTTATTTTCAAGGCACGGAAATTTCTTGGGAGATTGCTTATGACGGCAGAGGTCTACTTGTTCTACATACAGGAGAAGAAAAGAATAGGGTGCAGGCCTACCCACTGCGTTCATACGACAATCAAAGTGCTGGTGTTGTTCTGGGCAAGCTTCTTAAACGGGAGCGTGGTCCAGAATCCATTTCCAAAAATGCGGATTTGAACCCCGATGAGACCCAAAAAGTCATTCAAAGTTCTGGACGGCATTTAGTAGATGAATATTGGGGGTCTTATGTGGCATTTTTTCAGGCAGGGCAGCAAAAACATGTTCTGATAGACCCTGTAGGTATCTTTTCCTGCTTCAGTATTTCTTATCGTGGTGTGGCAATATATTTTACATATCTGCCCGATGTGGCATCTTGCAAGTTCTTGAATTTTTCTGTTGACTGGTCGGTCTTGGCTAAAAGTATGATCAATCGCGTAGATAAAACAAAAGTGCCAATAAATGAAATTACTAAGATCCTCCCTGGGCAGTGTGTGACAGTAACACAGGAAACGACAACAAAGACATTCTACTGGAACCCCCAGAAAATATCACAAACTGATGTGGTCGAAGATTTGGAGGAAGCCGCACGGACTCTGCGGCAAACTATTCTGAGTACGGTAGCCTCTTTGGCAGAACCCTATGATAATGTTATTAACCAGATAGGCGGGTTGGATTCTTCCATTGTCTTGGCCAGTCTGGGCGAAGTCCCGACGCCACTTGAGGTTACCTGCCTTAATCTTTATGAGGATTCCCCCAGTGCGGATGAGAGAAATTTTGTCCGGCAGGTTGCCGATTTTGTTGGCGTACCTCTTATTGAATATAAGAAAGAAATGCAGAAATTAAATTTTCATGATATTTCTAAAATTCCTCTCACGACAATGCCGACTGAGCAATCCTTTAAACCCCAATATATGAGATTTCTCAATAATAAACTTAAGGAAAGAGGTGCACAGGCCATGTTTAATGGCACAGGTGGTGACGAGATATTATATGCTTATGGTAAAAACTACGCCCCGATAGATTACATAAAAACTCACGGTATACGTTCACAGCTATTCTCGGTGATTATGGAAGCCTCCCGCATGCAGAATAGGTCTATGTGGGCTATTCTGCCCGATATACTTAAGGGCGGCTTTGGTAAAGACAGGTTTGAGGTAGCACCATCATTTTCTTCGGGTCTACTGACGGCCAATGCTCAGGATATGATCCGCGAAGAGGAACCCCTGCATCCCTGGCTTGAATTCAGGAATAACGTTACCCCAGGCAAACTTGATCATATTTCTCCTTTAGCATATGGGCTGTATAATAGAGAAGATGCCGTTTCCCCAGAAGACTATTTTACGACCCTTTACCCTTATCTGTCACAGCCTGTGATTGAAAGTTGCTTGAAAATTCCCCTATGGCTCATGATGGCTCATGGCAATAATAGGGGATTGGTACGTAAAGCTTTCAAGAATCATTTGCCGTCGGAAGTTATTTGGCGAGGCACTAAATCAGTGGGAAATGATTTCTTATGGTATTTTATCATGGAAAACCTTGAGGTCATAAAAGATATGTTAATGGACGGGGAATTGGTGAAATCCAATTTCATTAATCGGCAGTATTTGGAAAAAGCATTGAAGAGGGACCATGATATAGAAAAGAGGGATTTCATCTTATTACATTTTTATCTGGGCGCTGAAATTTGGGCTAAAAAAATGAAAGGTGAGACATTCACAGATTTTATACAGTCTAAAGTCGCTTAAACATTCTATTTGAATAGATTTGTGTCATTATTTTGAAAGAGGTAATGATGAATAAGACTATCAATATTTTAGAATTATATAATAAAATTATAGCTTTGTATAACTTAATTGAATAGTTCTATTATAGTTTTGTCGAAATAATTCGGCATAATTTTTATTTTTAACGGAGTGGAATATACCATGATTACTCTCGGAATAGTATCTAAAGCAACTAAAGGAGTAAAAGTGAACTGGTGGTTTGAGCCGACAACATTAGAACCTGGTCCAAATCTTGGTTAATTAATGTGTGTATGCAAAATCTTATGTGCTATTTGTTTGGTAGTACTAATTTAGGAATCATGAGCATTAGTTCATGGTTCCCTTTTTCTATTATCATTTGTTGAAATAATTAGTCGCCCCTAAAAAACCATTCAAAGTCTTATAGATTAAGGATTCCCAATGGTTTTCATATGCTGTAAACTGCAACAAATATAATATCCCCCTTTAAAAGGTTGCAATTTATGCTCAAGAGAAACCCGAAGCAA
>JAJRQT010000030.1 GCA_024280115.1 Bacteroidota bacterium
ATTTTTTTAGGTTTAACCGGAGAAATCATAGGATTTCAATCTTAGATAAAATTATTGAAAGATGTGTACTACATGAACCTGTGAGCTATGCAATGATTAAATCAAATGCGATCTAAATGGGTAACCCTATGATTTTAATTGAATGTAAAACAGTAAAAGAAAGTGGATATAATAAATTTAGTTCAGTTTCAAGACAAATGAAATCTTATACAGGACTCGCCAAGGCCAAAGATTGTAAAATCATCAAATCCCTATTAATCGCCCCTGATTTTAGTGACGATTTCATTAATGACACTGAACTTGAATATGATTTGAATTTGTCTTTAATTAAAGCTTCTTCTTTAATCAAAATACTTGAAGGATTTAAAAAATCCAAGAAACATAAGCTGTTCCCATATAAGTTGTTAATGAGGGATGTATTGATTCAAGAGGATAGAATTATAAAAGCAATTGGAAAATGAAAACTCCTAAATCGAAAAATTAACAAAGCGTAACCTATGGTTAAAAATGGTTCAAATGTAGCAAATTTATGCGTAATACATTTTAGTGTAAGTCTATTCACGCTGAATTAAAAAAAGGGTCTGATCGTCTTGTTGAACACCATTATCAGTGAATTGGCGTAATTCTTCCTGAAGCACCTTTATAAAATCAGTATGCCCTCCTTGCTTTTTAAATAGCTTAATAAGCGCTTCTTCACCGAATTCCTGTTTTTCATGATTCATTGCTTCGGTGATGCCATCTGTATAAATGATTAAACTGTCCGTGGGATTTAAGCTAAATTGACCAAGTGAATATTTCGCCAACGAAGTCATCCCAAGGCCAATGCCCGTGGGCTTGAGAAACTGTACATCCCTTCCTTCGGAGATTAAAATAGGTGGATTATGCCCGGCTGATGCAAATTTAAATGCACCATCTTTTGATCCTACGGCCATAAACATTGTCGCAAAAATCTGCTTAGGGGTTTCTTTGTATAAATACTGGTTCAATTCCTGAAGTATATAATCGGGACGCTTTTCATATTTTGCGTAAACCCTGATCTTCGCCTGTAGATGCGATGCAAGCAAAGCTGATGCAAAGCCGTGTCCTGATATATCAAAAACAACTACTAAAAAGGAATCATCGGTTAGTTGTATGAAATCATAACTATCACCACCAACTTCCTTACCAGGTTGGAACAAGGATGAAAATTTCAAACTGCCAAATTCACCTGGAAATCGAGGTTGCAAATGTTCCTGTATAGATTGAGCCAATTGTAATTCTTTTTCCATTTCTGCCTGCTCAGATATTCGCTTTAGATAATGGGGCAGGTAATCAACTTTACCACTCTGTTCTCTATCCAATAAAACAGAAATCACAGATAGAATGATTGGGACACCAATTAATAATAAACCAATCAACCCGGAATAAAAATATTCATTTATCCCTGATTGTAGAAAAAGTGGGATACGCAAAACAACGAATACAACAGCTACAGAAAATATCACTGAGACGATATCTTTTTTATAAAGCAGCATCACCAAGATGACTCCGGTAATAAAAGCCATTAGCAAGGAAATCAGGTTTGGTTTAAGGACAATAAGCGGATCAATACTTATAGTCGATAATAGACCAGATAAAATCACAAACGCTGGTGGTTTTAATTTTAGTCTCAATAAAAAAGCCGGGATAAACACAAAATAAATCAGAGTAACAAAAGGGATACGCCAAAGCAACCCGCGAATAATTGCAAGAGAAGGTGGCTCTACATTCATCATTTTTGCAAAATCATGAATATGCAGCGTAATATTTAAGGATACCAAATCACCAAACAGGGGAATCAATAAAGAAATACAAATGAGGATGAATCCGACGAATGCCCCATCGATGATCGATTTACCCAAACGGCTGTCAAACACGACTCCGGATAATAAAATATCCATTGTTTGTAATTTTTTTGGCCACTGGCTGCGAATAAGAGGTTCCACCACAAGATACAACATGGATATCCCTAAGCTGACTACAACGGCATAAAGCAATGGTACAATTTCGGAAATTACGGGTAGCCCTTTAAAAATACTATTAAATACCTGGCTTAGAATTAATCCTGTGCAAACAAATAAACCAAATAAAACACTTCGTTTAAAATCTGCAAAACCAAAGCGAATCTGTCGATATAAACTCCATAACATCGTAAGCGCCAATATCAGTAATACAATTTTTGATACAATTGACAGCACATTTTTAAATGGATTATCTGCCGATCCTTTTTCCGGGAATACAAGACTATCAGAAAAATTGTTTATATGGTTTCCAGTTATATTAATTGATACTTGCCTGAAAATGGCTGAATTTTCAAAAGGGATGGCCCAACTAATTTCCACTCCTCCCGTTCCGGAAAGGCCATTGGATGAAATAACAGGGCCAATACTCGATGGGATTGAAATTTGTGTGTATTTATTTATGAAGTTTTGAGCCATCTCAATACGTTCGGTATCAGTCCTAAAACGCTCTTTGTTCTGCCTGGAATCTCTGAAGTACCGACCGGGAATAAACAATTTCTTCAAATTCTTTTGGTTGTCAATTTTAAGCTCTATTGAAGGATATGCATTCTGGTTATTTTTGCTATCCGAACCTTTTGCAGTTTTTTGACTTTCCTGCGGAATGTTTGTCCATGTGATATCCCATAAATAATAAGGTGCAACTTCTTTTAATTTTTGATAATCCGGAACATTAGATAGATTATCCGCCAATTCCTCATCATAAGAAAGCTGTACAGAAACATCTTTCGAAGAAACCGGAATATCTAACGCAGCTAAAATTTTTTGCGCCTCCAGAATGAGTGTCTTCTTAGAGGACTTTAGACTAAGTGCGCCTACATCTGTATAATCATTATAAGTAGTGAAAATTAAAAAAAATGTTGCCGTTACAACCAGTAGAAATAAAAGTAAATAGTTTTTACTTGTCATTAATTGTATAATAATTTATTGGATATGTTGTAATATAAAAAAAGGTTGATCATTCAGCCAGCCTTTATTGAATAGAGTTTTAATTTGCGAATGATTTATCCACTCTTCCCTCCTCCTTATCTACCCAGAGCGATCGGGTTTATAAACTAAAAAGCCATGGTCTGTAGCTCACAGACCATTAAACAATCAAAATTTTCAGTCTGTGAGCCACAGACCGAGGTGCAGGATGCTTAATTTTTCTAAACCCGATTGCTATTCTTATCGACCTTTTATTTACGATCGCCAGTAAAACATTTATAGGAGGTAAGTGTTTACTTCTAAATGTTGTATTATATTTCTCGGATTAATTTTCTTGTAGGACTTCGTTTATTCTCAATTTCGCTTGTTTGTAAGAACCAATAAAAAACCTTAATGTGAAAAAATTATTAATATCCTTAATGATTCTTGTAAGTAGTCAGATCTTAGCTCAAAACCCCTTACTAATTCCCGACACTTTGAGTGGCTCCAATATTAATCTCACCTTACAACCTGGAACTTATCAGTTTTATAATGGAATAAATACAGGCACTATGGGCGCCAATGGAAATATATTAGGCCCAACTCTGTTATTGAATCAAGGTGATTTTGTGAATATTACGGTTGACAATCAGCTTTCAGATACTACGACAATTCACTGGCATGGTTTACATGTCTCGCCGGAAAATGATGGCGGGCCCCATACCTATATTTTGGCCGGAGACACTTGGAATCCGAGCTTTACCGTAATGGATAAAGCTGCAACCTACTGGTATCATCCGCATTTACACCGCAAGACAAATGAGCACGTTTCGAAGGGAATAGCAGGAATGATCATTGTTAGAGACAACGAAGAGGCAGCCCTAACCCTACCAAGATCCTATGGTGTTGATGATTTCCCATTGGTAATTCAAACAAAGGATTTTGACGCTAACAATGAAATCGTCGTACCCACGAATTCTGATGACGTTGTCATGGTAAATGCTACGATAGACGCAACATTGGATGTCCCTGCTCAGATAGTACGATTAAGATTGTTAAACGGATCTTCTATGCGCGTATTTAATATTGGTTTGAGTGGGAATCAAACTTTTTATCAAATTGCGTCTGACGGTGGTTTATTAAGTTCCCCAAATGCCATCACAAGAATTCAGCTTACTCCCGGAGAACGTGCTGAAATTTTAGTTGACCTATCATCTATGAATGGTCAGTCCATTCATTTAATGAGTTATGCTTCCGAATTTCAAAATGGAATTTATGGTGCATTAAATCCGGGAACTAATGCTTTCATGACTTTAGACGGTTATAATCCAAACCCACTAAATGGCAAAGATTTCAATATAATGCGATTTAATGTGGTAGCACCAAACGGGAACCCAATCATGACAATTCCGACATCCCTGGTAGAGGTAAATCCAATACCAGAATCAAATGCCAATACAACCAGAAATCTAACTATGACTCCGGCTACAATGGGACCAAATCAATTAAATGGGAATTTTCTGATTAACAATGTATCCTTTGATATGGATTTTATGAATTATACAATTCCTTTGGGTAACATAGAAGTTTGGTCAATTTTTAATCAATCTGCCATTGCCCATCCTTTCCACATTCACGATGTACAATTCTTCGTATTGGACAGAAATGGAAACCCTCCGCCCGCGAGTGAACAGGGAAGAAAGGATGTTATTCTTGTAAAGCCTCAGGAAACAGTTCGCTTCATAGCTAAGTTTGAAGATTTTACCAGTGAAACTGTTCCATACATGTATCACTGCCACATGTTGGTTCATGAAGATGGTGGAATGATGGGGCAATTCATTGTTATTGATAAAATTACCGGAATCAATGACACGTATTTAAACAAAGAAATTTCAATGTATCCCAACCCTACGACTGGAATAATACATATCACTGCATTGAAAAATTTAGAATTGAAGAAAATAGAAATCACTGACTTACTTGGAAGATCAGTTATGATGGTTGATCATTTAATAAGTGGCAAAGCGATTGATTTGAGACATTTACCAAAGAGAATTCATCTTGTCAAAATCTTTAGTGATCATGGAGTTAGTATAAAAAAAATCATGATAGAATAAATACTCCCAAAATCAGTCTGTTTGGGAAATATCAAGATTACCGGTTAGCTATTTGAGATAATTGATCATGGCCCAAGGGCAGGAAGTGTCAAAACGGTGTGCATAAAAAACAATACAAGTTGTGCCCAGATATACATTTTAGATGCCTCCTGATTACTTTTACAGGATAGAAGGCGCTGTCCATAGCCCCGGCCATCGGAGTCACATCACTGCCATAACCAACTGCTGTCCCAATCGTATAGGCAATTAGCCCTATAAGACTTAGCATTTAATGACTTACAGGCGGTTTCCAATCCACAACTCCCTACCCAAACAGATTGACCAAAGATAAATATAATCCGGTCGGCCAATCAAAATCTGCCAGCACCAACCCCATCAAAATCAGGGGAGAAATAATCATGATGATCGTTTGGGCAATGTCACTAACCACCACTCCGGTATAACCGGACAGTAAAACGTATCATGTTAGTAATTTGATTATGTTGAATATTTGTCACTCGGTTCAACCGAGCGATTGGGGAAATATTGATCCGTTGGGATTAAATCTCAATCCCCAATCCAAAACTTACAGTCATTGGTTTTGTCAGAATCGCCTCAGTATGTAATTTTATTATAGAAAATCTCAATCCGGCTCCAATTCCCAATAAAATGTTATTGGTTGCTTTTACATCTACAATCGTAGGTTCGTTGGATAATCCCTCATCGTCATATTTGTATTCTGAACTCAATTCACTATACCCGAAAAAACCATAATAATTAAAAAACCTGATCTTTTGCCCCACCTGGGCCTGTACTACGTTTAGAGTAGAATTATGCCATTCCCCTATTTTGATGGATTGGTATGCGTATCCTACCCTTAAATCAATTTTTTTCAGATTAAAATATTGGTGCAATGAATGTTGTATCCCAATACCAAAAGTATTGAATTTGCCATACTCTTCTGCCTCCTTATCTATTTGAAAGGCTGCAAACCGGAAAGTAAAGTCTGTATTGAATATGCCGCCAATCTGAATTTGAGGCATGGCTATCGTGGCATGTTTGTATTCAAATCCTCCGGGGAAAGAATAAATATATCCAACAGCATCCTCTACGTCCACAGATTGATTCGGCCCAAATATAGTTGGCACTTCAACTGTCTGTTGAGGCGGTGTAAAAGGCAACTCGGTTTGACCCATGTAGGTTTCCATTGATGAAGGAATAAATGAGCTCGACGCCTGTACACCTAAATACAAGTGAAACGAGCTATCGCTCTCATGATGAGCAAACCAGTTGGATGCAAATTGGAAATTGAGGGTATTATTTATTGGCTCAAGGTATCCCTGCGCATTAGTGGGATTGAAATATACCGGGCCAATCCGGGATAAGGCCCCTTGTGATGTTGCCACATTTTGAACTATCAGAAATTGAACTATAATTAATAGTAGCTTTCTCATATGAAGATTGATTTTATGCTATTCGCAGTCATCGGCATCAGTGCCAATGGGCATGGGTGTACAAACCCTATATTTGATTTTTATAGACAAACCACCAACAAATTCAAGACTTGTGAAAGGATCCTGTATCACTGAATCTCGCGGTGTAACAAACAGATCAAAGATCAATGGTGAATTATTAGTACCTACCACTAAACCCTCAAGATGTTGCATGCCTTCCTTAAGGCCCCTTCCTGCCATAAAATCCCTCGTCCAGAACAAGAATCTATTTTTAATATTTTCGTATTGTCGGATATTACTTGTGACAAAAACATCAACATCACTATACTTCAACTTTATGTCAAGAATTGTAGTTTCATTTGATCCCTGGTCCTCATAGACCGATCCCGAAAAACCATAAATGATCACCCTGACTATTTCAGCATCATCCGGAATGTGTTCTTTGAAAAGATTGAAAATGTCTTGTTTAGTAACTTCAAACACACCTTGAAAAACTCCTTTCTGATTAATAAAATAACTTCTATATATATTATTTTGTACGATAAATTCCATTTTCTTTTTTTCGAATAAAGCATCTTCAAGCCAACAGGAAGAAAAAGAAAGAAAAGAAAGAAGTAAAAATAGAAATGCTAAAATTGTCGATAACCGTTTGAAAAAAATCATGGGCTTAAAATTTCAGTTACTAATCTCAGCTCGACTAATAATAATTCATTTAAAAGCAAAAAACATGACATCGACCAACCCACCTAACTCAAATATGCCTTTCAAAAAAAATCGATGGATTTCAGAAGAATTCTAAACTATATTATTCACTATCCCTCTGCATAACGATTTAATTTTCGTTAAATTATTAATCGAATTTTGGTTATAAAAGATAGTTAATATAAGAATATTGATTGTAAATACAAATAAAAGTTGCAATTTCTTGAACGGAAGAAGACATGATTATAATTTATAGAATTCCATTCTGAACATATTTTTACTCACTTACATTGGCTTGCTGACGACAAAATGCTATGCCAATTCATGATATTGGACCGTTCACAAAACCTCCTAATACTACAAGCAGGTTTTACTAAACTGATGCCATAGGATCGCCATGCTAAAACTAACATCTAAGCACGAAATTCTTTACATTATTGGATTTAATTCCTTTGACAACTCTTTGGGTTTCCCCTCTTTATCCAATAAATATACCTCATCGAAGCCTGCATCTTTCAACTTTTCGAATTGAGTTGCAGCATCTCCGGCTACTACATATATCATTTTCTCGGGGTTAATGTATTTTTGCGCCAGCGCTTTATGCTGTTCGAGTGTCATATTTCGAATGATATCTTCCTCGTCTTTAATATAATTCACCCCCTGCCCATAAGCACTCATGGTTCTGAGGATATTCATTTTTGACCAAAGCGTTTCCATTGCCCTGGCATTAGACTTTATCATGGAGTTTTGTGTAAATTTCAGATCTTCTTCACTGATTCCATGCCGGTATTTTTCCATTTCTTCTATAAATATTTGTACAGATTCATAGGTGACATTGGTCCTTACGCTGGAAGAAGCAATAAAAGGCCCTCTTAATTTGGAGCCTGAAAAATATGTGTGGGCTCCGTAAGTATATCCTTTTTCTTCTCTTAAAATTAAATTGACATTTCCACTAAATGATCCTCCAAGTTTATAATTCATAACCTTTGCGGGATAGTAATCCGGATCTTCTTTCGCCATCGCCAAGTAGCCAATGTTGATGACAGATTGTTTTGCATTTGGAATGTCAACAAAAAATAGTGTTTTATGTTCTACCTCATCCGGATACGGATATGATGGGACTTCGACTTCTTTTTGTTCCCATCTTTTACCCAAACCGGATAATGCTTTAAGTACTTCATCCTTTTTAATATTGCCAACAACATGAATTCTTGTTAGGTTTGGCGTATAATAATTACTATAAAAGGTCTTCAAATCATCTATTGTAATGGTCTCAATAGTTTCAGGTGTTCCCGAGGTAGGCAAACTCATGATGTTTTCTCCACCGTAAACTTTTTCATTAAAAACCAGATGAGAAATATAGCCTGGATAAGCCTGCCTTCTTTTTAAGTCATTTATGGTTTTAGTTTTGATCCTGCCAAACTCTTCTGCATCCCACCTTGGTTCAAGTAATAACTCTTCCACAAGATCCATCGTTTTTTGGAAATTCCTCGAGAGCGAACTCGCCCTGACATTGATGTTTAGGTTACCAGTACTCATGGATATCCTGGAACCCAACAAGTCCATTTCCTCCTCGAGTTCTTCCGGGGTTTTAGTAGCTGTACCTTCCATCATGATATCAGTCATGAGATTGGCTACACCGTTTTTCTCAGGTGTATCAAACTGGTGAGCGCCATCCAACACTAGCGCGAACTCTACCAATGGCAATTCATTATTCTCAATTCCTATAACTACAATTCCGTTGTCCAGTTTGGCTGTCCAGGTTTCCGGTAGATTTAATCCCGGAGGTGTACCTTCAGCAGGCTGTTGTGATCTGTCAAATGCAGACGGAGTTTTTTCGATTTCTTTATCATCTTCTGTAGCCTGTGCTACCTCCTTATTTTCTTCTATTACCTCTTCAACAACATCGGCTTTCAAAGAACCCTCAACGATCAAATCAAGCTTGCCCTTTGGCACAAAGCTGGTAACAACATAGGGCTTGTTCTTAATATATTTATTATACACCCGCCATATATCCTCGATGGACACGGCTCTTATTTTATCGATATCCTGTTGAACAAATCCTGGGTCACCAACAAAAGTATTGTACATGGCCAATTTAAATGATTTATTCAGGATGCTTTGTAAACCATTATAAAAGCCATTTTCTAACCCGGCTTTCACACGTTCTACATCAATATTTGATATACTGTCAGTCTCTAATCGTTGGAAAGATTCAAAAATTGCCTTTTCAATATCGTCCAGACTTTTACCCTGATTAGCCGAAATGGAAATTGTGAACAATCCTGCTAATTCCATAGCATTGTTATAGGCTCTTGTTCGCGATGTGAGCTCTTTTTCTTTTACTAAAACTTTATAGAGCGGAGCTTTTTTTCCATCAGATATTATCCTGGCTAAAAAGTTTAAAGCATAGGCATCGTCACTGTACTGTTCGGCAGAAGGCCAAACCATATTTAATTGAGGAACCGTAGCAAAATTATCCTCGTGATATAATTTTTTGGTTTTGGCAAGAGATACATTCTGAACCTTCATTGGTGCGACGTCTTTACCGCGTTTTATTTCACCAAAATACTTTTCAACCAATGCCCTGGCTGGCTCAGATTCAAAATCACCTGCAACAACCAAAGTGGCGTTATTAGGCCCATAGAAGTTTTCATAAAACTCAATGACATCTGCAACCGTGGCATTTTTCAGATCTTTCATTTCCCCGATTACCATCCAGTTATAGGGATGACCTTTCGGGAAAATGGCCTTATGGATCACATATCTGTTATGCCCATATGGCCTATTATCATAGCTTTGTCTTTTTTCATTGACAACAACATCCTGCTGATTAGCAAGAGCATTTTCCGTAATTGTATTTTTGAAAAATCCCATCCTGTCTGACTCCAGCCACATCACGGTTTCCAGAGCATTCTTCGGTACTACTTCGAAATAGGCAGTCCCATCTTCAAACGTAAAACCATTCAGCGTTCCTCCGGCGTCCTGTACTATTTTAAAGAACTGATCCTCTGGAACATTTTCCGATTCCTGGAATAGCATATGCTCAAAAAGGTGTGCAAATCCTGTCCGGCCCACTTTTTCTCTGTTGGAACCAACGTGATATACGACAGCCAAAGAAACAATCGGATCTGAATGATCCTGATGTAAAATGACCTGGAGGCCATTTTCAAGTTGGTACTTTTCAAAATCTATTGATAAAGAAGTTTCCTGTTGCTCCTTTTCAAAGTTGCAACTACTTAGAATAGCGATAAAGAAAATCGCCAGTAACGAGAATTGGAATTTGGAGGTTTTCATAGTTAGTTTTAAAATGATAAATAAGTGTTATTTGGTAATAATTTTTACTAAAAATATTGGGTTGGCCATGTATATTGTTATAAAACGAATTATTGAAATTATAAATTTCAATACTCCCAATCAAACTTTTAAGAATTATTAACATTTTTTAACTTTTCTATTTGCTATCGCCCGCATCCTGCGAGTGATCAGTATCAAAAGGCCGAAATTCTTTTACTTAGTGTCACTAAGAAAACGCATCTCTCGTTTTTGCAATATAATTATTTTAATATTTTATTGCACTCTTAATTTTCTGATTTCTGATGGATTTCGAACTAACTTTTAGCTTTTCCATTTCTGAACCAAAAATAATGAG
>JAJRQT010000031.1 GCA_024280115.1 Bacteroidota bacterium
CCTTGGTCATATTAGATCTTAATTTTCGAGCTGTGGAAGTTAGGTTTTTATTGTAAAGGAAGAAATTTTCTTTATTGGCTTTTTGCATTATTTTTAAACTATCTTCTGGTTTCAGCTTTCCATAATGTATTAAAACTTAAGTGCAATTTTTATTTCCTTCCCCTAACCCCCTCAAGAGGGGGAAACGTAATAACACCATCTCTATTGGGGTATCTCCCCCGCTGGCGGGGGATTAAGGGGGTGGTCTTTCTTATTTTCTTCAATCCAACCCTCCAGTTTTCTTCTCACCCCATTTATACCTGTTAATATTTCCTCATCTGTGAATCTTAAGAATTTGAATCCGACCGACTCCAAAACTTCCTGTCGTCTTTCGTCATTTGATGCTACTTCTTCATATGAATGCGTAATTCCATCCACCTCAATAATCAGCATCAACTCTTTACTCATGAAATCCGCAATATAGTTCATGACAGGTCTTTGCCGTCTAAACTGATAACCTTTTAATCTCCGTCCTTGCAGTACATATTTCCATAAACATGCTTCTGCCTTGGTCATGTTGGAACGAAGGATTCTTGCTTTTGATTTTAAGGTTCTATTATATAAATAATAATTTTCTGAATTAGCTTTTTCCATTGTTGCCTCCCCCAACCCCCTCAAAGAGGGGGACATAAATATATTGAACTATAACCAATTTTATAAACAAAATAATTTGGAATTCTCCACCTGTCTCCCGCTGACTGGAGACTAAGGGGGTGGTGAGTAATTCTAACCTGTCAATACCTCTTCTCCAATTTCACTCCTTTAAAATAATGGTTTAAAATCTCTTTATACCTATATCCTTTGTCTCCCATCACCGCTGCCCCAATTTGGCACAAACCCACGCCATGTCCCCAACCGGCTCCTTTCAGAATAAATACAATTTCATTTTCGATTTCTTTCTTTTCGAAAACAATGGCCGAACTGTATAAATGTGATTCGCTCAAAGCCTTTCTGATTTCCAGCTCCTTACCGATGATCATTGTTTTCTTTGTCCCAACAATTTTCAGTTTGATTAACCTTCCGGATACTCCCCTTTCAATGGGTATTAGTTCCTGAACCAAACCAAAGTCAATACCGATTCGTTTATAAATTAATTCACTAATTTCTTCTTGCTTGTAGCTTACCTCCCAGCGGTAAAAATCATTTGTTTCCTGATCGTAATCGTTTAAAACCTGGGAAAGCACCTTTTTATCATCCGTGTTGCAGAAGGCCTCTGGTTTGCCTAATATCCAGGCTTCGGCGGCATTTTCCTTTTGAAGGTCCAAATCAAAACCATCAGGATTTTTATCATTGTCAACAACTTTCTGAAGATAAGGATGATTGACAGGCTCCCAGACATTTTCAAAAACCTCAACCACACCACCGCAACACTTCGAAAAACGGGCGTCACAAATTTTATTTTCATAAGTAAGAATCTCTCCAAAAGTTTCCTGGATGGCTTGCTCCACAAGTTTTGTAGATGCTCTGGTGATTCCCTGATACCGCTGGCAGTGGTCATCAGCACATACGTCAAAATTTTCATGGTCTTCCCGGTCATACCAACAAATCCGCTCGTTCTCCGTCTCCGTAAAAGATTGATATGCTGAAGAAGCTGATTTCAATGCTTCATTTTTCTCAATTTGCGCCAGCAACCAACTTCTGGAAATCACTGCATGAGCTTTGAGTAATTCCGATGAAGAGGTGGCGCTCATCTCTGAAGAAATAACACTTGTAAGATAGTCTTCTACAGATAGTCGATTGATGGTGGCGATCTTTTCGTTTTCAATGATAATTTTTAATCCACCTTTAAAAATCTGGTCTTCCTTGCGCTCCCAATGGAAATTTATTCCGATGGTGACATTGTGAAGCGTGAACGATGTGGTTTCGGGATTTTCTGGTGTTAATGCAAACCCTTCTTCAATCTGAAAGGATGTCATGTTATTCGACAGATACATGCTCCCTCTTTCACACCAAACCTTCCACCTTCCGGTCAACAGATCATTCCTCGAGTCCCTGTACGCTCCATGGAGGGTAAAATGGATCTCTTTTTCAAACATGATTCCGACATCTATGGCCGGGATATTTGTAGTTTTCATTACAGTAGTTTCTCATATCTCCAAAATACCCGATCAACCCGTGCGTTGACAGAATGCGCGTAAAAGTCTATCGGGTCAACCCATGGTATTATGGCCGTTTTTTGACCCATTTGCTTCATGTCTTTCAGACATCGTTTCAGCAGGATACCTCCAATACCCTGGCCTCTCAAATCCGGATGGGTACCCATTGGTCCAAACCAGCCGGTTCCCTTGTTGTTACCATTGTGTGCAGAAAAAGCCTTGATTACTCGATGAAGAGACGCCACATGAACGGACGGAGGATCATCAATAAATGCCATCTCAATCTCATGTGTCCAAAGCGCCCATTCTTCTTTTACAAATTCAAGTACACTTTGCTTCTCATGGACATCTGCTCGTTTTACTTCAATTCCATGGATTTTAAGTGCTTTTTCTTCTTCAGCAGTATCCCAATCAAAAGCCCCAAGATTGACAACCATATTGTTGGCATCGCCAAATCTTTTAAATCCCATTCGAATTGCAAAACACAGTGCCTCGGTATATCTGGGATCGATTCCCGGCATAAAATAATTCATGGGGACATCATAAATCCGGACGACATCCACTTTATCAGATTTAAAGCTTCTTTCCAAATGTTCATAAAGCATCTTAGCTACCCCTTTTCTTCGATAGCTTTTTTCAACCGCCATGAGTTTGATATATCCGTATCGTTTACCCCGGATATCGCGGATTACTCCCTGCATAAATCCAATGATCTTTTTACCATCATGGCAAATTAGTGCTTTCTCCGGTTCCCAGACAGGATCGCCCTCCAGCTTTTCTTTAAGAAGGCTTTCGCTCATGGAATCATAATCCAAATTTGCATTCAGAAATTCAGCAAGTTCTGCTAATTCTTCCGGTTGGTATGTTCGGATTTGGTATTCCACTATTTCATGATTTTGGAAATAATCTCATCAAATTTATTTTCATCCAGGCACACCTGTTCAAAAATATCTTGTGCATCCTTCATGGATATTTTATTAAAATCTTCCTCTCTTGGAGTAATCAATACCCCACCCATATCCACTGAAGCCGGACTTAGCAGAATCTGCTTTTTACCTTCTTCAAAATATTGCCAGGGTCGGTGCAGCTGCCTTGGAAATATATGAATGATCCATCGGCCGGCCTCCCATGAGGCAAGTATGTTCAGCATTGGTTCTTGCTCTTCGGGTTGTAATTTTTTCAGCTCCTGAAACAGGAGGTCAAATTGAGCGCTAATAAGATTCTTGTCCTTTCCGCTGATTGTCAGAATAGTTCTCAAGTAGTCTGACCAGCGAATGATGTCAAGGCCATTTTTAGTTTTCACTTCAGAGAAAAACGAACCTCTTTTATAATCTCGCTCTATTGGCATAAAGCGTTTAATTCCAGCCTGAAAGTGAAAGTGGTCCGGAGCCGATGCGCCACATTTAGGGCCATTGTAAAAAACCGTAAAATCTTCCAATTGCCTTGCCATCTCCAGCATATCTTCAAACTTATTTTCGATCCGCTGGTCGATGTGCTGGAGATGCGGTATCGTAAGGTGCTCCGGGAAAATAGGAAAAGGATTCACTAATATCAGGTATTTATGCAGGACAGGAATCCCACGCTGTTCTTTGGGCAGATTCTTTTGGCACAAAAAACAAGGTCGTGCTTCTATGGATTTGGCGTCAACTTTCGCTGCTGATGATCGGATGCGTTCGGGGTTAAATTGCACCAACATATCAAAGCCGTCAAATGCCAGCGTTCTTACTTTCACGCTCTTAAGACCGGCATAGTTTTTCCCAGCCAGCACCCATTCTTTTTGCTGTTCTTTTATAAGTTGTCTTGCCTGATTGGATATATTCATATTGCTACACCGGTTGACCTGATTTTACATATTGCTGACGGGCCCAAAACTCTAAAGTCCTGATTTTATCTTTATAAAAATTGTGGGCGTTTGATTTTTGAATGTCCAACTCTGCATCTGAATTTTCTTCCCATCTTCTGCACAGATATAGTGGTTCTAAAATGCGACCGATCTGGTAATACCTACTGATATTCAGCCCCAATGCGTAATCCTCACCATAGCTGGTATTTGGTACTTTCACATCCCGCAATACCGGCGTATAAAATGCGCGGGGAGCCCCCAGGCCATTGATGCGCAGGGCATTGTTTCGCCCGTTGTCCGTCGTCCACTCTTTGTGGTCAATGAGTCCGGGAGGGATTTCTTCCAGTTTGAAATTGACCATTTGATATGATCCGACGACCATGGCGCAATTCTGTTTGTAGAAAGCGGAAACAATTCGGGAGATCACTTCGTCATTAATATACAAATCATCGCTATCTAACTGAATAGCAAATTTTCCACACTGCTCATGAGCGACGCCGGCATTCCAGCAACCACCAATGCCCAGGTCTTTCCGGTTGGGAATTAAATGAATAACTCTATCATCTTTTTCTGCGAATGATTTTACAATTTCAGAAGTGCCATCTGTGGAAAAATTATCGACAATAATCAAATTGAAATCGAATTTTGTTTTTTGCGAAAGCACAGATTCTATGGCGTCTGCAACGGTTTTCTCACGGTTCCTGACAGGAATAATCACAGAAGCCTCTACCGGAAAATCCGATTGATCAAAAGCAATTTTCCTGAAACTTGGTTTAAGATACGCCCCAATTTCATTTAGATGTGCTGTGCAGGCCCGCTCCATTTCTACCTGCACCTGCCGGTTTTTCGGATCGACATAGTCAAACATTTTTTGCCCGGATTTCCTGTTATCCGTTTCAATTTCAGTATATAAAAATTCCGGCATGCGAACAATTTTATGGAATTCGGAAATCTTAAGCCTCAAATCATACAATCCGGCAAATTGATAATCATTATCCATTACGGAAACTGCGGATTTCAATACCTCAGTTTCATACAAATGCAAAGAGCCGAAGTTGAAATCATCGCGCAAGCTGCCCTCCTGGTATTCGATTGTCGGATGAGGTTGGAGTTGGCCGGATTTCAATTCAAAATAATCGGAATACAACAGGCCGGCATTGGAATCAGATGCCATTCGGGCCATCCTTTCTATTCCATTTTGCCCTATTTTCAAGGGGAGGGTATTCACATAAAAAAGAGTAAAATCTCCATTGGATTTTTCTGCAATGGTTTTTAAAACTGATGTTGATGTAAAGGAATCAGATTTAATCCATCCTATTTCAGGCAAATTTGGCTTGCTTTCACTCACTACAAAAATCTCTTTTACCAATTCTGATTGTTTCAATTCTTTGATCGTCTGCTTTAGGTTGTTCGCCTCAGCTCCGGCAATAAAACATGATATTTTCATATTATTTAAGTATCGTATTGTTATTAAAATATATTAAAATCTGCCCCATCAACTTTGCTCGTCCATTTTCATCCATAATGGTTTCGAATGGAAATCCCAGCACCACAGTTTTGTAATCTCCATTAAAAACTGTTCCAGCGCTCGCATTGTTTTCACCAAACCGGAGAACTGAAATTGCCCCATCCCCGAAAGGCTCGATAGCATCCGGCGCTTCCACTTTATAAATAGAAGGGTGATAGGCTGTGTTGAATTTCCATTGGCCATTGAAAAATGGGTGTGCATAATCGGTGGCATAGACCTCCCCATTTTTTACCGCATGGTTGGTCCTCCAATTATAATGTAGGATATTGTTTGCAAATGCCTGTGCTATGGTGTCTTCATTTATAATATAATCTGAACCCACATACGCCCCTGACAGAAATACATTTCCTTTTTGCTTTGTAAATGCTGTGATTTTGGTTTGCATGGCTTCATCAAATACCTTGAATAGTTCGCCTGATATAGTATTAGTCGTTTTCTCTTCCCCGAAAATCAGGTCAATGGTTTCGAATGGGGCCGTATTAAAATCAGGATCAGTAAATGCCTCATCACTTGTGGATGTGAACGAATATCCGGCATCCATGATGGCTTTCCCATGAATCATGGTATTGTCAAAAGTATTTCCAGGGATCAGTTTCCCCTCCATGTCGCCATAGCTCGCGCCCCATCCTGGGCTGTCGTCATCGAGCCAGGGAGAATTTCTATCGAAATCATATTGCTTACCGATATATCCGATGTTGTATTTGTCAGGGACACCTTCATCATCCCAATGTGCCACACCGGCAAAATCCCCTCGGTCAATGATGGCAGGGCCGGAAACACGATCGAAGGCGTTGACAACCAATACGGGCTTATTCTCATTTTCTACCAGCCCGACAGGAAGTACCTCACTCGGGAAACTCTCGCCTCCTTCGTTGATGGCAGTAACCTTAAAACTATATAGCTCACCGTACGCATCGAGGGTCAAATCCATGGAATTTTCATGAATAATTCGCCCGTTGTCGAATCCGTGGGAGCCGGTCCGTTTATACACTTTGTATTTCGTTGGAGTGGCTGAAGGTTCTAAAGTATCTAGCAGCGGCTCCCAACTTAGCCGAATAATATTACCATCTACGCGTTCAATAGAAAAATGATCAACCGGTAATGGTTGAATGACATAATCCGTATTATTTTGAAAAGCAAGGAACTTCACCAATCCTTTATAAATCGCCCGGCTCACGGTAAACTTAAAACGTGGATCATGGCCATAGCTCATATCCGTGAGGTTTTGATGCGAGAGTAACTCCAATAACATTGCAGGTACATTTGGCCGCCAGGCTTCGGAATACTGCTTGTTCCACATTCCGCGCCTCGACCAAGTAGGATTAATTTGCACCCTTACATCGTGCACGATTTCTGACTGGATCACGTCTGTCAGGTCGCGGCTGACCATCTTTGACTGACCATCAGGAAATTTACCTTCGTCACGCACCGAACTGTAAATCGCCAATGTACCAATGTTAGAATCTTTTGGCGTTATACCCGCATCTGTATGAAAGGCTAATGACAAATCTATTGGGATATTCAGTCCACTGGCGTCTCGATTTAAATTTGGACCTTTGGGAGCGCCCATTAAATAATTGACCCATTCCCCGCGCGATTGATAATCATCATTGTAATCATTTTTCCCATCGTTCAGGCTATAGACAAGCGAATCTGGCGCACCGGAATATTGAAGATAATAGCGAGCCCCTTCCATATACCTTGGCTTTTGACTTTTTTTCCATTGAAATTGATCGGGGTTGGTTTTTCGCGATGATTGTTCCGTTCCTTTTTTGCCACCCTTCAATGACCATTGATTGGGTAACAATTCATCCGCCGGCCTCCTGGCGATATTCCCCATTCCCCCGCCAAACCTGACCGCATCAGCAGTGATCCATCCACTTTCATTGCTTTGCGCAGAAAGCCTGACGGCGCCATGTTCAGGATTTTTACCTTTGTTAAAATGGAAAGTCCCGAGGTAAATCCATGTGCCCCCGCCAATGCGTTGATTGATTAAAAAATCCGTCTTTCCCCCTGTATGGGAAACCGTATATTTTGCATTCGTTATGTGATCATCGTTTTGTTGATATGATACATAAACAGCATACTCTCCTTCTGCTGGAATATTCGGGATATAATCCAGATATTGGTTGTTCTCATTGGAAGACTGAAACCTAAGATGACTTCCCATCTGAAATGGATTTTCACCAACAAATAATGTATCCTGTTTCATAAATCCGGAGGTGATGACCGTATCCGGCTCAATTCCCGAAAGTACAATTTCTGAATCTTCAGATGACAGATCATTGTCGATAATTACCTCATGAATCTGGGTGTCTCTTTCCCTGGGGAGAAAAACACTAGCTCCTGCATTTTCCAGCATTGGCACCAGGTATGGCAACACAAATGTCATGGGAAAAATATCCTCTACCGTGGTATATAACCTGGCGCGCTGCCATTCCCATCTGTCCAGCTTTGCTTCATAATACCATCCATGACTGTACCATAGTGCAATATTTCGATTGTATAATCCTGAGGATGGAATTTCATTATCGAGGCGTCGCACCAATGGAATTCGCTCAACCTCCGGGGGCTTGAATCTTTCGGAATCCATTTCCAAAGATTTGCGATAATAATTAGGGATCAGGGATTGCAGATGCTGATCATCGGTAATCGCCTTGATGTCATACTTTTTAAATTTTTTGCCCAACTTTTCCCTGATTGAATTTATGGTCAATTCAAAATCATCTTCCCTGATTGGCATATAAGAAAGAGAGATGCTGAATTGTATTTCTATTGTTTGTGATTTAGAATCTAATACAATGGTATCGATCTTTATCTCACCTATGTGATTCCACTCTTTAACCGGATTGACCCAACCGGATAAATTTTTAGTTGCTTTTTTATGGAGTTTAAGGTCTTTTTTAGATTGTGCAAAAAGGACATTCGAAAAAACAGCAATCACAAAAAGAAAAAGAAATAGAAATGCTTTAATTTTCACCGATTTTGTCAGATTATTTGAACGGATTAAAGGTAGTTAAAAAGTGACATGAATTGGAATTGATTGAATCAATAAATTGTATTGGAACAGATTAATTGTCTGTATAAATGACTTTAATGGCCTGATTTGGAATATGAAAAGTATTTTAAAGGAAGCTAACTAATATATATCAAATGCCAGTTTATAGTAAAGGAATAAGTATTTATTAAGTTAAAACCGTTGCTTTCTCCCTTTGGAGATAGATACAGAGGGAGGATCATAAAATCTTAACTCTTAAGACTTAACCCCTTATATAATATTGAAAATCAATTAACTTTTATCATGAACAAAGCATCCAATTTCCCATTACATACTTATTTGCTGTTTCCTGCCATCGCCATGTTGTTGGGATGGGGCTTGCGCGGTGAAATCGGTGGCGGGCCGTTTGGCGCCATGATTCCCGGCGCCATGGTTGCCCTGGCAATTTCCATGCTCCTCGGGTTTAAACCTGGTTTTACTGCATTGATTGTCGTCTTCGGTGTGGTCGGTGTTGGCCTGGGCGGAGAAATGACCTATGGGCAAACGCTGGCTTTTTTACTAAAACCGGAAACCGTTTGGTGGGGAAATCTCGCAACGACCATCAAAGGAGCTGTCTGGGGAATTGGCGGAGGGGCAATTCTGGGGTTGGGTCTTATCCATAAAAGAGTTCCAAAGAAAACCATCCTCATCGCTTTAGCTGTTTTAATGATCGGCATGCTGCTTGGTTTCAAACTGATCAATGACCCAAAATTGATTTACTTTTCTGATCCTGTCAACAAACCCAGATCGGAATCCTGGGCAGCTTTGCTTTTTGGCGCTTTGGCTTTTGTTGGCTATTTGAAATTTAAAATTGAGAAAGAGGATTTTAAAATCGTCTTTCGATTTGCCAAATGGGGGTTGATCGGTGGAGCTCTTGGATTTGGGATCGGCGGACTTTGGTTTGTGTTGGGGAGCTATCTGCCGGGTGTGATGTTCAATAGCTGGTGGAAAATGATGGAATTTACTTTTGGGCTGATCTTCGGGGCAAGCCTTGGGTATGCCGCATGGCTGAGTCGCGATGAACTAAATCGTGAAAAAGAAATTGAAGATGCGGGTAAGACCTTGGGGATTGGAACGGAGCTACTGCTGATCCTTGGAATGGGCGTTGGTTTTTATGGTTTGTTCCCAGCCTTGTTAGAGCCTGTGGTCGACCAGTTAAATGATGGAGATGGTATAATTTCAGGTGCTGCCGGAGATATATTGCGTGTATTTGTCAACTATGCATTCTATGGATTTTTCATGCTTTTTGTGATTTTGTATAAAAAGGAGTTGGCCTGGCAAATCGGCATTTCCCTTACCTAGTGTCACTAAGAAAACGCATCTCTCGTTTTTGCAATATAATTATTTTAATATTTTATTGCACTCTTAATTTTCTGATTTCTGATGGATTTCGAACTAACTTTTAGCTTTTCCATTTCTGAACCAAAAATAATGAGAAA
>JAJRQT010000032.1 GCA_024280115.1 Bacteroidota bacterium
AAAAACGTTAAAACATTGATAATCAATAGATTGAAAAAATTAGAATAAAAGCATAATAAAATATTTCAATTTCATTTGACTGCTTTCAAAATTTGGAACAAAAGTGAAAAACTCAGAATCAATTATTAGAGGTTCCCTTAAGACCTTTCACACACTCATCTACCTTTTTCATTTTTGTTAAATGTGTACTAAATGTGCTGAAGTTGGAATCCGGAGACACTAAATATTTTAGGGAAAATAAAATAAATCACACATTCTCCACAACTTTTCATTTATCAAGACAGTTTATTCTCATGAATAAAGATTGATAAATGAATAAAACTCAAAAGAGGATAGTAGATAAATATATCACATTTGTCCTCGAAAATGATCGGAAACCCATATCTATTCATCAATTTGTTGAAGGTCTAAAAATTAAAGAAGGAACATTTTATACTTATTTTTCTTCCTTTGAACAACTGGAGGAAGAAATTTGGAATTTTATTTTTGAGGAAACTGTTAAGAAAATTGAAAGTCAGGATGTTTATACATCTTATACTGTCAATGAAAAATTATTAGCCTTTTATTATACATGGATTGAAGAATTGAAGGATTATCGCAGTTTTGCCATCCATACAATTCATGATGAAAAGATATATGAGTTGTATCCGGCTTCATTCGATTTATTCAAGGAGCATTTTGAAAACTACGTTTCGAAGCTTATTGAAGAAGGGTTGGCAACACAGGAAATCGCCGAAAGGCCGTTTATCACCTCTAAGTACAAATCATTGCTTTGGATTCAGCCCGTTTCTATCATAAAATTCTGGGTAAAGGATGAAAGTAAAAATTTTGAAAATACTGATGCTCTGATCGAAAAAACTGTTCATTTCTCGTTTGATCTAATGGCTTCAAATGGATTTGACTCGTTTTTTGATTTGGCTAAATTCCATATACAGCATTAATATGAAGGAGCAAAACAGCATTCCTACAGGTAAAGTTCAGAGGGCCGGAAAATTTATTAAAACCGGGGCTAAAATCGGCGGGAACTTTGTAAAGCATTATACGAAAAGAATGTTTGTAGAGGGGATTGACAAATCGACACTGCACGAAGAAAATGCAAAAGATATTTACGAATCACTAAGCCATTTGAAAGGTGGGGCACTAAAAGTCGCCCAGATGATGAGCCTGGATCAGGGAATTTTACCAAAGGCCTATCAGGAAAAATTTATGCAGGCTCAATACAGTGCGCCACCACTGTCATTGCCGCTGGTTACAAAAACTTTTCATAATCTGCTTGGAAAAGGGCCTTTCGAATTGTACGATTCCTTTACCAGAACCGCTGTGAATGCCGCCTCAATCGGACAGGTACATCAGGCCACATTGGATGGAAAGAAACTTGCGGTGAAAATACAATATCCCGGAGTAGCTGAGAGCCTTAAATCTGATCTTAAGATTGTAAAACCATTTGCTAAATTATTGTTTAACGTCAGTGATGCCGATATTGATTATTATATGACCGAGGTCCAGGATAAGCTTTTTGAAGAAACTGACTATGATCTTGAAGTAAAAAGGAGCATTGAAATTTCAAGTTTATGTAAGCAATTGCCAAACATCATTTTCCCAAGGTATTATCCCGAATTATCATCAAAGAGGATTATCACCATGGATTGGATGGAAGGATTGCATTTAAACGAGTTTTTATCAACAAATCCTACTCAAAAAATTAGAAATAAAATTGGGCAGGCTTTATGGAATTTTTATGATTATCAGGTTCATGTATTGAGAATGGTTCATGCCGATGCGCACCCTGGAAATTATATTTTTTCCGCTGATGGAACGGTGGCCGTCATTGATTTTGGATGCGTAAAAGAGATATCAGAGGATTTTTATAACAATTATTTCCGAATTCATGATTATAATTTCGCCTCTGATCCACTGAAATTTAATCAATGGCTGTATGACCTGTCATTTTTAAATAAAAATGATTCAGCGAGGGAGAAAGAGTTGTTTAGCGGATTATTTAGAGAGATGGTTGATTTATTGGGCAAACCTTTCTTTGAAGATGAATTTGATTTTGGGAATGACGAATTTTTTAAGGATATATATGAATTGGGTCTGAAAATTTCGAGTTCTAAAGAAGTCAAAAAATCCAATGCTGCCAGAGGCGCCAGAGATGGTTTGTATATCAACCGGACATATTTTGGACTTTACCATATTTTAAACAGTCTCAGGGCAAAGGTATTTACCAAAAGTAATACATTTGCGCTCGCAGGTTAGCCTGAGAAAATATACAATGTTATCGTATGAGAAAGGGTAACACTTTCAATATTTCAATTGAGAAATAGATGCTTTTGAAAAATTCATCCCAAAACCTGAACTTCAATTAGTTTAATTGATGAGAAAACTAAGCTTTTTAGCCTTCATTATTCTTCTTCATTTTTTCGGATGCGGTGAAGCGCGGCTTAACCAAAAAAAGAAACATTTTCTACATAAGGGAAACCTGTCATACAAGGAGAAAATGTATCGGGATGCCATTAGATATTACCGTGAAGCTATTGGTGTTGATTCTTCTTTCGCCCAGGCATACAACAATCTTGGGATCGTTTATTTTCGAACAGGGAAGATCAAAGAGGCCATTATTGCATACGACAAATGCATTGATATTGACAGGTCTTTTGCTGATGCATACTTTAATAGATCCAATGCCAATTTTGAACTGGGGAATTACCATAAATCATTGATTGATCTCAACTTAATCATAACGGAATATGCTGATAAAGAGGCAATTCATTTTTCTAAAGGACTTTCTTTTTTGGGAATGCACAATTATGATTCCGCGGATATTGAATTTTCAGTAGCCTTGGCTTTGGATTCCTCAAATATAGAATCTTATCTGAATCTGGCTTCAGTAAAATTTTACCAAAAGGAATACAAAGCTTCGAAAGAACTGATCGATAAAAGTCTATCATTAGATTCCAATGCGGTGGATGCTTATAACCTACTGGGTTTGATGAGTTTAACAACCAATGAACTTGATCAGGCTTTACAATATTTCAACAAGGGTCTAAGTCTGGAATTAAATAATGCCTTTATCCTCAACAACAGGGGATTTTTATATTTAGAGAGAAATGATATGATTAAAGCCCTGGCGGATATAAATGAAAGTATGATTATTAATGCTGAAAATCCTTGAGTTTATAGGAATAAAGGGATTTATTATTTTAAAAATAATGATTTTGTGAATGCGAAAAGACTGTTAACCCATTCCATTGAAATGGATGATAAACTGCCACTGAGCCATTACTATCTTGGCGAGATTTATTTTAAAGAAGGAAAAAAAGTGGAGGCTTGTAAAGAATGGAATACTTCAATGAATCTCAATGATAAAGAAGGAAAGAAAGCTTATCAGCAATACTGCCAATAAGCTATAAAATCAGTTATTATAAATACTTCTCAACTTTTGTGTATGGAAGTCCGAATGCTTCAGCGACGGCTTCATAGACAATTTCTCCTTTTACTATATTAAGTCCGAGTTTCAACTCTTCACTTTCTCTGCAAGCATGCTCCCAGCCTTTAGAAGCCAGTTGAAGTGCATATGGCAATGTAGCATTTGTCAGAGCCACGGTTGAAGTGTAAGGCACAGCTCCCGGCATATTTGCAACACAATAGTGGATGACTTCTTCAATTATATAGATCGGATCCTGGTGAGTAGTCGGTTTACAGGTTTCAATACAACCGCCTTGGTCCACAGCGACATCAATTAATACAGCTCCGGATTTCATATCTTTCAGCATATCTTCTGTAATCAGGTGGGGCGCTTTGGCTCCGGGAATCAATACCGCACCAATGATGAGATCCTGGTGTGGAATCAGCTCTCTGATATTGTACTCGTTTGACATCAATGTGCTTACATTCGCAGGCATGATGTCAGACAGGTATCTCAACCTGGGCAGACTGACATCAATAATAGTAACGTCAGCACCGAGCCCTGCTGCCATTTTTGCTGCTTGTGTGCCTACAATTCCTCCACCGAGTATCAATACATTAGCAGGTTTAACGCCAGGGACGCCTCCCAGGAGGATGCCACGGCCCTGCATTGGTTTTTCAAGATACTTAGCGCCTTCCTGTACAGCCATTCTTCCAGCGACTTCGGACATAGGAATAAGTAAAGGCAGACTTCTGTCCGCTTTTTCAACCGTTTCATAGGCGAGGCATATTGCATTACTTTTAATCATAGCTTCAGTAAGTGGGCGATAGGAAGCAAAATGAAAATAGGTAAAAAGCAATTGATTCTCTTTGATCAGGCCATATTCTGATTCTATCGGCTCCTTTACTTTGATAATCATCTCAGCAACGCTATAAACCTCCTCAATGGAAGGGAGTATCTTTGCCCCGGCCTGTTTATAATCATCATCCAGAAATCCACTTCCATTACCGGCTTGATTTTGTACATAAACTTCGTGACCATGTTTGCGGAATTCTGTAACACCTGCTGGAGTAAGCGCGACGCGGTTTTCGTTGTCTTTTATTTCTTTTGGGATGCCGATTATCATAATTGAATTATCTTAAGATTTTATGCGTTGTAAATATATGAAGGAATAGTTGATTTGTTCATGGACAATTGATGTTTTTACTATTTATTTGTCATCAATTTAATTCTGAAAAGTACGCTTTTGAAAATATTATACTTGTGAAGAAAAGTGAAAAAATTATTTAGAATATTGAGAGGAAAAAAAATTTATAATCAAAATAAAAGAATTTGAAAAATTGAAAAATACAAGCAGGATGTTTTATCCTTAAATTAATAGGCAAAATTATATATTAAATAAACACAAATATGTAAAATATTATTTCCTTTAATCGCTTGAAATATCATATACTATCCTAATTTGCTTTAATGTTATTTGAATTTACCGACTTTTGAATAAGATGATTTTTTAGTAAATTTGTTAACAATCCAATCACAGTTTTTTATCATTATTTAAAAAAAAATGACATCTGTTAAAACGACACCTGCAACTGAACTGAAAGATTACGGTCTGTCAGTCGAAGATATTCTCAATGATTACAAAATTGGATATGCCAGCAGACAAGCGAGCCTACTAGGGCGCAAGGAAGTGTTTTTAGGTCGTGCAAAATTTGGAGTTTTCGGAGATGGTAAGGAGTTGGCCCAACTGGCAATGGCCAGGTTTTTTAGATTGGGCGACTATCGTTCCGGCTATTACAGAGACCAGACATTTATGTTCGCTTCCGGAATGCTGACAATTCAGCAATTCTTTGCACAATTGTATGCACACACGGATCTCGATGCAGAACCGGCCACAGGAGGGCGACTTATGAACGGGCACTTCTCAACGAGATTTTTAGATGAAAATGGAGATTGGAAAGATCAGACTAAAATGAAAAATTGTAGCGCTGATGTATCACCGACAGCTGCACAAATGCCCAGGTTGATTGGTTTGGCGTGGGCTTCTAAACTATACAGGGAAAATAGACAACTGAAAGGCTTTAAGAAGTTTTCAAATAATGGTAATGAAGTTGCCTTCGGAACGATTGGTGATGCCTCCACTTCAGAAGGTGTATTTTTTGAATCTATAAACGCTGCGGCTGTTTTGCAGATACCTATGCTGCTATCTATTTGGGATGATGGTTATGGGATTTCGGTACCGAGTAAGTATCATACTCCAAAAGCAGATATTTCAAAAGTTCTTGAAGGATTCAGGAGATCAGAAAATGAAAAAGGGCTTGAACTTATAAAAGTAAAAGGCTGGGATTATTTAGCGCTTATTAAGGCTTATAAATATGCGACCGAGTTGGCCAGGGAAAATCATATACCGGTCCTGGTTCATGTCGATGAGATGACTCAACCCCTTGGGCATTCCACCAGTGGTTCTCATGAACGGTATAAATCAAAAGAGCGATTGGAATGGGAAAGTGACTATGATTGCATGAAGAAAATGCGGGAATGGATACTTGTAAATGAAATTGCTCATCAGGGCCAATTGGATGCCATAGAAGCGGAGGCTTCGAAAGTTGCCAGGACGAGCAAGGACAGAGCCTGGAAGAATTATACAAAAGTTCTATCACAGGACAAAAAAGAGGCATTGGAATTATTAGATGGATTAAATGCAGACTTGGGCCCTTACGAAAAAGTTTCTGAATATCGAGATTCGTTAGATGCTCTGCCATTGCCCTTGAAGCTCGAAACTATTAAACCATTGAAATATGCGCTGAGATATACAAGAAATCAATCTTCACAATCCAGGGTGAAAATAAGGGAGTGGTTGAAATTTAAAGATGAAAGAAATCAGAAAGATTACAGCTCTCACATATACAGTGAATCAAAGGATTCAGCACTAAAAGTTAAAGCTGTTGCTCCGGCATATTCAAAAGATTCGAGAACAGTGGATGGGAGAGAAGTGCTTCTGGCGTGTTTTGATGCAGCTCTAAACAGGGATCCGAGAATCGTGGCTTTTGGAGAGGACTTGGGTAAAATAGGAGATGTGAACCAGGCATTTGCCGGTTTACAGGAAAAATATGGAGAGATACGTGTGATGGATACCAGCATACGCGAGTCAACAATAATGGGGCAGGCCATTGGAATTGCTATGCGGGGTTTGCGGCCAATTGCAGAAATTCAATATTTAGATTATTTAATTTATACTATACAAATCATGTCAGACGATTTGTCCTGTGTACAATACCGAACTGTAGGAGGGCAAAAGGCTCCTGTCATTATCAGAACTAGAGGGCATCGATTGGAAGGTGTATGGCATTCCGGGTCTCCTTTGGGGATGATTTTGAATAGCATTAGAGGTATATATGTTTTAGTACCGAGAAACATGACACAAGCAGCGGGGTTTTACAATACAATCTTAAAATCTGATGAACCCGCACTTATTATAGAAACATTGAATGGTTACAGGTTGAAAGAAAAAATCCCTGACAATATCGGAGAATTTACACTTTCATTGGGTGTGCCGGAGGTTTTAAATGAGGGAACGGATTGCACTTTAGTGACATATGGCGCTATGTGCAGAATTGCTCTAAATGCAGCGCAGCAATTAGCTGATGTCGGTATCTCTTTGGAGGTGATTGACGTACAGTCATTATTGCCATTTGATCTAGGCCATCGCATTGTTGAATCTCTGAAGAAAACGAATCGTGTGATATTTGCTGACGAAGATGTATCCGGGGGAGCTTCAGCCTATATGATGCAACAAGTGGTAGAGACTCAGGGTGGATATGATTATCTGGATTCCAAGCCAATTACACTGACTTCAAAGGATCACAGGCCAGCATATTCTACAGATGGAGATTATTTCTCAAAAGTAAATGCGGAAGATATTTATAGAACTGTTTATGAAATGCTCAATGAAGTAAATCCCGTTGACTATCCTGAGATATATTAACTGGATAAATAAACTTAGTCCGGAGGTCTGATTACATCATTAATTTTAATTGGTTCAGTTTCGATGATATTACTTTTATTCAATGCCCGATCTTGAATCTGAATTCTGAGTTTTATAGATTTTTCATTACGGAAAAGTAATCTAAAACCAGAAACTAAAGAGTATTGCAATTCTCCTGTTAAAGGTCTTATATCTCCAGCGGTATTCAATATAAAAAATCTGCCGTGATAAGGCGGAGCACAATTCCTTTCCAGGGCTGGATTAAATTCTCTATAACTTCCATCATCATTTTCAATAAGAAATGTTAAAAAGAAATTAAAATGATCTGGATTTCTAATGACATAAATAGTATCGGCAGTTACAACTAAAGAATCACCGGCAGAAGACTCTTTTCTGATGATCTCATAGTCAACGCAATTATAATCCTCTGGGGTATTAGGGTCACCGAATCTCAAGGTATCTCCGGTAACAGGATCAATTTGCACATCCATTAAATGATAAGGAGGGTCGGTTTCATCTGAATAAAGCCCTAAATTACCATCACCATCTTCAAATTGTAATTTTATTACTAAGGAGTCTAATGAAAGATTTTGAATTAATTTAAAATAATATTCGTTCAGACCGATGGTGGGCGTTTCTGGAAATGTTGGTCTTTCCTGGCAGGATGCTAGGCTTAAAATTATTAATAAAAACCACAGTGGATTTTTTACCATTTCTACTAACCTTTATCTTTGTTTTGCAATTTATGAAAATATAACGCGTGAGGTCACTAAATAGTTTTAAATCTAAGATTTTTCACATCAACAATCAAAACTTTGAGGAGCACGCCCTCAGATTATTCAGGTTTCAATACATGCACAATACAGTTTATCGCACATATATCCAAAATTTAAATATTGTTCCGGATAAGGTGTTGAATATTTTTGAAATACCTTTCATGCCCATTCAGTTTTTTAAAAAGCACGAAATAAAAACGGAGAATTTCAAGCCGCAACAAATCTTTGAAAGTAGCGGGACCACCGGTGCGCGCAGTAAACATTGTATAGAAGACCTGGAATTTTATAATAAGATAAGCTTAGCCGGTTTCAAATTATTTTTTGGAGAGATTGACCAGACTGTTATTATTGGTTTATTACCTTCATATTTAGAAAGGAATAATTCTTCCCTCGTTTATATGGTCAATCATTTCATTGGCCAATCCAATAATCCCAACTCCGGATTTTACCTCAATAACCTTAGCTTGTTAACGGATAAGCTAAAAGCACTGTCAAAGAATCAAAAGCCAATATATCTTTTTGGTGTAACTTTTGCGTTGCTCAATCTTGCCAGGAACGTAAATTTCGATATGAAGAATTTATATATTCTTGAAACAGGAGGAATGAAGGGAAGGGGAAAGGAAATTATCAGGGAAGAATTACATGAAAAATTGGAAACTACTTTTAATACAAACAATGTTTTTTCGGAATATGGAATGACAGAATTATTATCACAGGCCTACCTTCAAAAAGATGGTTATTTCCATACGCCACCCTGGATGCGCGTAATGGTAAGAGAAATACACGATCCGTTCAGTTATATTGAAAATGGAAAGACAGGCATTATTAAGGTAATAGATTTAGCAAATATCCATTCGTGCGCTTTTATTGAAACTGAAGATTTGGGTATGCAGGAGGGAGCCGGATTTAAAGTGCTCGGGAGGTTAGATAATTCAGACTTAAGAGGTTGTAATCTGTTGTTGTCTTAGATTAGACTTGTTAAAAACATTACATCCACTTTTTAATTTAATATTATTGACTATATATTTGTATTTAAGATTATCAGTAAAACAGGTGAAAAATGAAAATTAAAATTGCAATTGTCGCTCTTTTTTTGGTAGGTATGTTCGCATGTACACAACGAACCTGCCCTACATATACTAAGGATGACATAAAAAAAACAGAGCAAACCGAAAAAGAGGTTTAATCTGAATTAACAATACTTTTTGACATCATTTGCGGTAATAGTATCACCGCACATTATCACCAATCGCTCCGTCACGTTTCTGAGTTCCCGGATGTTACCGGTCCATTCAAATGATTGTAGAATATCAAGTGCTTTTCCTTCAATTGCACTTTTCTTTGTTCCATATTCAGCGGAAATATCATTGAGAAATTTATCAACCAGTAAGGGAATATCATCTTTTCTTTCTCGCAGAGGGGGTACCTTGATTAATATCACGCCAATCCTGTGATAGAGGTCTTCACGGAAGTTTTTTTGCTGAATTTCGTCTTTGAGGTTTTTATTGGTAGCAGCTATTACCCTTACATTGACTTTGATATCTTTATCGCCGCCAACCCTTGTAATCTTATTTTCCTGCAGAACTCTAAGTACCTTTGCTTGCGCAGATAAGCTCATATCTCCGATTTCATCCAGGAATATTGTACCGCCGTTTGCTTGTTCAAATTTCCCAATCCTTTGCTTAATTGCGGAGGTAAATGATCCTTTTTCATGACCAAACAACTCGCTCTCTATGAGCTCAGAGGGGATTGCAGCACAATTAACTTCGATAAATGGATTTTTTGATCTTTTGCTTTGCAGGTGAAGCCATCTTGCCACCAACTCTTTTCCGGTGCCATTATCTCCGGTAATCATTACCCGGGCTTCGGTTGGTGCTACTTTTGCTATAGTTTCTTTTACGTCAATGATGGCATTGGACTCGCCAACTATATCAAACGTTTTGGATATTTTCTTTTTGAGAATTTTGGTTTCCGTAACAAGAGAAGATTTGTCCAGAGCATTTCGGAGAGCAATCAGCAATCTATTGAGATCGGGTGGTTTCTGAATGAAATCATAGGCGCCTTTTTTTACAGCCTCCACGGCTGTTTCTATAGACCCATGAGCAGAAATCATGATAAACTGTAAATCAGGATCTATTTCCTGGGCTTTTTCCAACACCTCAATCCCGTCTAATTTCGGCATTTTTATATCGCATAAAGCAATATCAAATTTCTTTTTAGAAAGCTTATCTACTCCATCCTGTCCGTCAATCGCTTCATCAACCTCGTATTTCTCATATTCCAGAATTTCCCGCAGGGTAGAGCGAATGCTCTTCTCATCATCTATTATTAGTATTTTAGCCATGATATTTTAAATAATAAGTGCAAAAGTATAAGCCGGATTCTGTACCGCGACCTACCTACCATAAGGCAGGCATTTCGAGGTTCTTATCATTTATCTGGTCCCGATGTCGCCATCGGGATCAATCGATCTACCCGTTTTGCCAACCCTTCCGGGTAATGAGCGAGCAACCCATTTTCGAATAGAAAAGCAAAACCTATTTGATCTTTCAACCCGTAAGGTTTATCATGCCACCATTGTCACCAATGGTGCGGTGAGCTCTTACCTCACCATTTCACCCTTACCCCGACACACCTACCTGCGGCAGGCAGGTCGGGGCGGTTTGTTTTCTGTTGCACTTTCTGTCCCCGACAAGTCGGGGCCTTCCCGTTAGGAAGTACGGTGCTCTTTGTTGTCCGGACTTTCCTCCCCGATTAACCAGCCTTACGAATGGTTAGTCGAGGCGATAAGACCTTTTGCACTTTTAATTGTTTATGAAATAAAAAACTCAAACAAATTATCATACGAAAATTGTCTGAGTTTGTATAAAATTATCGAATAATTAATTTACGTCCAGCCCGGTTAATTTAAGCTCCCATTCATCGGCGAGCTGTGCGACTTCTTTTATGATTTCTTTCAAACCTTCTTCCTTTACAGTCTCCAAAAAAGTCGAACCTTCTACTTTTACAAAATCATCTACAATTACAAATTTTGCATGACAAGTCTTTGAATTTTCAATAATTAATTGCTTGCAATCAATGTTATCAGAAAATGGGCAGACTTTAGAGGAAAATTCAATACCTGTCTTATTAAATTTTTCATTGTGTTTGATCACTCCAAGAACAGCCTGAAACCTGTTTTCTTCCAAAGGGACAATGATTACTGATTTGCTTTGGTCGTATTCCGAAAATTGCCCACCAATTTCTTCGGAAAATTTTTCCATGAATTCGTTAAAGTTATAATCCATCTGATTCCTATTTAGATTAAAAATATAAGTTGCCCGTTGTGAGCGAAAAATAATTATAAAAGTAAATAAAATAATATTGTGATCATTCCTTACGGTAAATTAGTTAAACTAGAAATAGATTATTGTTGAGCCAAATCCTAATCTTTCTTTATCACCGTCTTCAAAATAATTTACCTCCTTCTTGGCGCTGAGCCTTTTATGAATCTCATTCCTCAAGACTCCGCTGCCGACACCATGAATTACTTTCAGTTTTTCTGAATTTGAAAGTAAAGCGTTGTCGTAGGCTTTTTCAAATTCCGACAACTGATGACTGAGAATTTCATGACTATCAAAACTTTGAGAAAAATTTGAGAGCATCTCAATATGCAGATCAATTTCCTGGTAATTTGGTTGCCGTCTGCGCTCTTTATATTGATTAGGCTGTGCATTGCTTTCAAAGAGCTTTTCCTTTAATTCCTGCGGGTTTATCTCAATTCCCGGAGATTCTTCTATTTTGATGACTGCCAATTCTTTTTCAATACTTTCTATGTATGTGGTTATATTTATCAGGTTTTTATCAACTCTCAGTTCCGTGCTTAATGGTATTTTCTTCAACTTAGTTTGAGTCTCATGAAATATTATCTGGGCGAGTAGTTTTTTAGATTCATTGAAAATACTCGATGTCAATTCCCCGATCTCAATAGTTTCAAATCGTCTGCAAATACCAATAAATTTCCCGGAAATGGATTTTTTATCGTATTGGCTGATCGAAAATAATACATCATCACCCGTATTGTTAATCAGGTAAGTCTGGAATAAGTTGTCATTTATTTTAAATAAACCAATAAAAATTCCCTTTGAGATATGACCAGAAGGTCTCTTGTTTTGAACAGGAATTTCTTCCTTCTCCTCTTTATTAAAATTCAGATCCTCACTTTTGTCGATAACCACAACCTCGTTTTTCATTGTCGGAATAATAAATCCGTCTTCAATTTCAATTTCAACAATTTTATCTCCTTTGATATTTACAATGATACCCTCTTCGGTACCCCTTAATAACCTGACTCTGTCTCCAATTTTCATATTAAAAATATATCCAGTGAAAATTTATTTTATGCTTGCTGTTAAACTCCACTGCAGGTGCTGGGAATTTTATCATATCTGCAATAAACAACAATGTTTTGACAAATTTTTTCTTTGTTTTTATATGCGAAAAATCAAAATCTATACCCACAAAATATTGCCTGTAACTACTGTAACCATTGGCTATATTATCTTCCTCCCTGGCATAGACCATGCCTTCAGCTCCGTAACCAAGGGCCAGGTTAAGCCAACTTGGTATTTTTTTGTTGTTATTGGCTATAGAATAAATATCAAAAGAGAGCCAGTAAGTTTGCCCGTTATAATCTTTCAACAACTCTTCCAATAACTCGTTGCCCAGAACCTCGGGTCTTAATGGAGCAAATTCAGTTCTATGGAAGGAATATTTCATTTTCACTTTTTGCCCTTGCCACAACAGTTCCTGGGAAAGAAAAAACCCTGAGCCCAGTAGGTTTGCTGCAATATCTCCCCAGGAAAATCCATATTCTACGGCAAAACCATCCATTATTTCTATGGGAATCATAATGGCCTGGCTCATAACACTTCCCCAAATGGCCGATTTTTTTTCCGACATATTTGTCCAGAGAAAAAGTTGTTTACCTATTCTGCTCAACTGATAGGCCGAATAAAAATGACCAACTTTATCGACTTGATTCCATTGCGAATTGTCATTGAAAAAATGAAAGCTGGTTTTGCCTTGCTCTTTGTACCACGCTTCATTCAATATTAATAATCCTGTACCATAGGCCGCTCCTGTGCCAATCAGGACTGTGTTTAATCGTTTTTTATTGACATGTGATGATGTGTCCTGAACAAAAGCAAACAATTTTATTTCTTTTGCAGAAATATAAAATATGATTGCAATTAGTATCGGCGTTTTGTACATGTTCTGCAAAATTACATATAACCCTTATACTTTGAAACAGTGGATTTTTCTCAATTATGATAATCCTTATTTTCGCATGAGGACACTAAAGGAATAATTTATTGTATTAATCTGATTACATTCAGAATTTAATACCAGTTTCCTGACGCTGAGATATTTCTTCTACCTGGGGTTCTTCTTCCAATTCAGGGCTTACTCTTGGAGGGCGATTTTTGTCACGGGATTTCCTGAACATATTTTTAATTTCATCAAAGCTCTGGGTATGCATAATACTGAACCCCGCTGTTGTGGAGGTGCTCTTCAAGTTTGGATTCAGAGTGTTATAATTGGTTTTATTATAAATTTTAGCCCTCAATTTCCCATCGGGTGAAAGTAAATACTCTACTGACCAATCCCCCAATATGCTGGCAACATTGGTGCCTTCCGTCTGATCGGTAAATCCACCATCCCTGGTTACGCGCAATCTGCCGTCTAAAAATGAATAAGACATTCGCAACTGAAAGGTATTGAATGCCTCTGCATCCAGTGAGCCGAGGTCAACATCAACAACCAGATTTTCATCAAATTGAGTAATCCAGTAGCTTATCTGGTTTGAAATAAATTCACTCACGCTGCGCTCTACGGACCCACCGACATTAAAGGCATTTTCTTCAATAAATTTCTTCAATATGATGAGGCTGAATACCTGTCTTTTTAATTCCTGTTCGTCAGTTGCAATTTTATTTTTAAAAGCAGTCATTTGAGTTTCTATCGAAACCCCATTATAGGTGGCATTCTTCGGATAATCTTCAACTTCGATATCAAATTCAATTTCAGGGTACATCAGGTTTCCCTTTATATCCAACAATACTTTTGCAGGGTATTTTCTGTTCAATTCAGGATTAGCCTTTATATCCTCCTGTGTTACTCTTAGTATCGGGGTGAGCGAAGCCAATTGTCTATAACTGGCTTTAATATCTAAAATAGCAGCATAAGGATCTCCTATCCAGGAAATTTTACTATTTGGTTCAACATCAAATTCTTTATTAATGATATTGTATAAAGTGAAATTGTACCCGCCTTCGGTAATTTCATAATCACCAAACATATTAAAGTCACCTTTTGTATCAATTTGTAAATTTAATTTACCGTTTCCTCTTCCTCTGATGATATCTCCGGCTGTGAGGTCGAATATAATTTCGCAATAAGCATCGGGCGTGATATCAAGATCCAGATTCAAATTAATTCCTGAAATATCCACCTTCTTCTCTATTTTTCTTTTATTTAATGCCATGGTATCTTTTACAGAAATGAAATTGATGAAATCTTCTTTAACTACTTCTGAACTCCCTTCGAGGGGGATGTAGAACTTGGTGCCTTTTTCAGAAATAGCTTTGGCGGAAATATTAAATATTTTTTCTTTCCCAAATATTCTTAAATCACCTGTGGCAAATGCAGTCCCGTAATACAATTGGTTATCCTTTGAAGTGGTATTTAAAACAAGAAATTTTTTCATATCCCCGGAGAAATCATATTCAAGTTCTTTGAAGCCATTGTGAGTAATTCTGCCATTTATTATACCTTCATTATCATAGTTGTCAGTTAATATAAATTCCTTGAAATCAATGTAATTGTTGTTAAATATGACATCACCTTTTAATTTGTAGTGAGTTTTCAGGTAGTCGAGCGTAAATGCACCTCCATCTGTATTGCCGGTGCCATTTATTACCGGGCTTTTTATTTTACCTGAAATGGTAAATTCTCCATCTAAATTTCCGGAAACATCAGAAATATATTTATCGAAAAAAGGTTCAATTAAATTGAGATTTGTGTTGGTGAGGGCTGCTTTTAAATCGAGCTGGTTTGTATCATGTGTGGGAATTAAAAAACCTTTAATCTGCATGGTTTGCTCTCCATTTCTATTCACATTAAGATTTACATCGAAAAGATTTGCTGAATTGTCAAAATCAGAAAAGGCGATAATATTGCCCACAAGAAATTCATTGATGGAAAATTCTTTGATGTTGATTCTGCTATTGATCTCTTTTTGTGTGAAGAAATTCTTGACATCAATAAAACCATTCAAAACTCCATCAATTCTTTTTGAAATGAGTGGATTGATGTTTTTCATATCAAAATTGATGATGGAAACAAAAAGATTTTCAGATGGATCTTCAGATAATTTACCATTAAAGTTGATTTTTTGGTCTTCATGAAAAAGGCTCAGGTTATTAATTTCATAGTCCTTTTTTCGGATAACAATGAGGTTGTCCTTGCTAAATTTCCAATCTTTTTCGATGAGCCTCAGCTCAGATGGAGCTAAGCTGATATTAGTAACGTCCGGTAAAAACTCAATTTTACCTGAAGTTCTGACATAGTTTGTAGAGTTGGATTGTTTTAAATTAAAAAGAAAATCAATCGCATTACCTTCCCAATCAATCTCACAGATCAGTTTTTCGCTACTTTGTTTACCATTTATTTTTTGCTTCTCAGATTCAATCTGATACTGTGCATATACGAGTGTAGTGTCACTGCTTTTTTGTGTGTTAAATTCGATTATATTTTTTTCAAATGTAAATTTATCAATGGTTAAGGAATCAAAACTGCTCTTTACTTGCACAAGCTTAGTTGGCCCCCCTGTGAATCCGCCAATTATTTTGGTATTCTTAGAAAGGAAAAAATCGGGTAGAAATAGATTGACAACTGGATTGATGTCCTTTAAATTAAGGTCATAGTCCAGATAATAAAAGTCGGAATAATTTTTTTTGTTATTGGCATAATACTCATTGATTTCTTTACTGTCATTTTTAAAAATCAATTTGTATTCAGCATAGACATTAACAAGATCCTGGAAAAATGTCGAATAATTAAAATCCCCAAAAACGTTTAAATCCAAATTAGGACTTCGCACAACCAGTGAGCGACTCAAAGAATCTTTTTCGGAAATAACTCTAAGCCTGTCGATGGTGAGTTCCTTATCTCCGTATTTAAAATATGTGTTGTCGAGAAATATGTCACCTAAAATCTTGTCCAGGCTCAACCCTCGCATATCTACATTCATAGTAGATCTTAGGAAGGCCGGGGTTTTCGTGATTCTTAGTGTATCTAAATTCGCCTTTCCAAGGTTAGCTTCAATCTGAATGATCTCCTTATCTTTATTGAGATCGATACTTGCCTTACCGTTAAATTGGAGGTTGGGATCGTCAATGGTAAGATTCCCATTAAAAAACTGCTCGGCAAGAATGGCGTCCGTTTTTATATTGTGATAATCATAGCCTTTAATACCAACCCGCGTGATGTTTGACACAAGATCGAATCTTGCATCCTCACGGGAAAACCCCCTTCCATTTATACTGCCTGTGAGATCTACATATTGAAATGTAGCCGTATCTTCGAGCAAGAGACCCAGATCAAAATTTTTAGTTTTAAGCCTTCCCGAATAAGTGGTTTTACTATTGTTTTCCTTTCCTATTTTTAAATTTATATCAGTATCCAATTCTCCTATTTCGGTACTGAAACTGGCATTGCTTACAAAGTCGCCAGGGAATCCGGAAAAACCGCCATTAAATTTAATCCTTCCAAATTTCTTCAAGTTCTCAAAAGTTTCCTTACTCATATAGGAAGAAAAGTCATTTAACTGGACTTTTGCTTTGTTGACTTTAACATTTATAAAAGTCTCTTCAAAATTAGGCAAGCCGTACATGCTGATATAGCCTTGAAATTCACTATTTCTTCCCAGCTGAAGTGTAATATTTTTAGCGTTAAACCTGTTGATATACCCTTCGACAAATCCTTTTAACTTATAATACTCATCATATTTTTTTAATGCAGGAGCAAAGTGCCCCAAATCCTTTGAATGGATTATGGACTTTTTGATGTTTGCCGTGATCTTCACACTATCCACGAATTCTTTGACGGAAGATGGCTGCAAATAATTGAAGATCATTGATTGAGAAATAGTGGAATTGCCAAATTTTAGATCCATATTCTGAAAAACCATGGATTGACGGGTGTAAAGAAAACCCGTTCTTAATTCTTTTACATCCATTTGAGTAGCAGAATCTATACACTGAAGTTCTTCTACGGTGAATCCTATATTCCCAGGTTTAATAATGAAATTTCTGAGATCTGCCTCTATATTTTGCAAGGTGAAGTGATATTGATCAAATCGATGAGTAATAGGATCTCTATCATCCCGGTAAATTTTGAATTGCCCTCCCGTTAGGATTATCTTATCGGTTTTGAATATTCTCCCTTCCTTTTTAGGATCTTTTTTCAGCAGATGATTTTTTATTTCATCTATAAAAAAATTTAAATTAAACTGACCTACTGGCGCATTTTTAAGCATTTCTACTTTTGCGCCCTGTAAAATTATCTTATCAAAATTAATGCTGTTTTTTGTAATCAGATCCCGGAGATTAAAATCCAGAATTACCCTGTCAGCTTGAATCATTTTTTTGTTTTTAGTGTCATACACAAGGAGGCCATTGATGAGGACAGTGTCGAACCATCTGATATTTATATACTCAAGATCAAGGTCGTGATTTATTTTTTCAAAGGCAGCATCTGATATTCTGTTGATTATTTTCGTTTGAACAGCAGGGATGCTGATTACTATGGAGGTGAGAAAAAGTAAGACAAGAAAGAACAAGGCAATTTTGAGGCTTATGCTCAGTAGCCGTTTTTTTATAACTTGCGCTTTTATATTTTTCTTGCTCAACGACTTATGGATATTAACATTCTGGCAATAGAATCCTCATGTGACGAAACTTCGGCTTCATTAATACATAACGGTGAAGTCATAAATAATTTCATTGCAACGCAATCAGTTCATGAAAAATATGGTGGTGTGGTACCTGAGTTGGCCTCAAGAGCACACCAACAAAATATCATACCTATCATTGATCAGGCTCTAAATCATGCAAATATAAGTAAATCCTCGCTGAATGCAGTAGCTTTTACCCAAGGGCCGGGGCTATTGGGAGCATTATTGGTTGGAGCTTCCTTTGCCAAATCTTTTGCCATGGCCCTGGACTTGCCAATAATTGCAGTAAACCATATGCAGGCACATATTTTGGCGCATTTTATAGAGGATCCAAAACCGAAATTTCCGTTTTTATGCCTTACTGTCAGCGGTGGGCATACACAGATCGTTTTGGTGAATGATTACCTTGAAATGGAAGTGCTGGGAGAAACCCTGGATGATGCAGTAGGGGAGGCCTTTGATAAATCTGCTAAATTGCTGGGACTGCCTTACCCCGGAGGGCCGTTGATAGATGAGTATGCTCAATCCGGGAACCCCGATACCTACCAGTTTCCCGATACCAGTACAGTTGGTTTCAATTATTCTTTTAGCGGAATAAAAACAGCTTTTCTTTATTTTTTGAGAGATCGTTTAAAAGAAAATCCAAAATTTATTGAAGAGCATCTCAATGACATTTGCGCCTCTATTCAAAGAAAGCTGATTGATATGCTGATGGTGAAGTTAAGGAAGGCTGCGAGAAAATTAAATATTCACCAAGTTGCTATATCAGGTGGAGTTTCTGCCAATAGTGAACTGCGAATCCGGATAGTAGAGGAAGGTGAAAAATACGGATGGGATACATATATTCCAGCATTTGAATATTGTACTGACAATGCCGGGATGATTGCAATTGCCGCACATTATAAATACTTGGCCAGGGATTTTGTTGGGCTCGATGCGATTCCACAGCCAAGACTTAAGTTTTAAAGAGTTTTTATACTGTTACTTCGAGTGCCTTTTTTTGTACGAATTGTTTTCATAGCTCCATGATATCATGAATAACCGAAAATTAAAAGGTAGAAATGATTGACCCTATTTTCCAGCTAATTCCTGGTGTTCTTCTTGAATTATTTGATTTATTTCTTCATCAAATTTAGCGAGGTATAGCGTTTTGGCCTGTGCCAGCACTTCAATAGTTAATCCTTTTGCTCCCCGGAAATCAGCTTTATATAAATTGGCGTTTGTAAAATCGGCGCCGGTTAGATAAGCTCCCTGGAGATTGGCCTCCATCAAAAAAGCATTTCTAAAATCAGCCTTGATCAGAAAGGCTTTTTCAAAATCTGATTTGATCAGGTAGGCATCCCTGAAAATAGCGCCATTGGCATATGCTTTTCTCAGAAGCGATTGATTCATGTTACAATTTTCGAAGTTGGTCTGGTTTAAACGCGCGCCATCAAGATTGACATTGATAAGTGCTGAGTTGAAAATGTTGGCGTAGTTGAGGTTGGCTTCAGTTAGATTTACATAATTCAAATTTGTCTTAACGAGGTAAGAATGTGCCAGGTTGATGCTGTATAGCTTATGGCGGTTGAGCCTTTTTATGTTCCCGACAGTTCTGAATGCAGCTTCTTCGGATTCCCACAAACGAAAGTCGTCTATTTCATCTTTATAGGTTCGGATTCGGGCTCGTTTTTCACCTGTCTTATTAAGCCAAAAAATCAAGATACCGATCACCGCAATGTCAAATATCATACCGTGTGCTTCAGCCAGGACCTGGCCAAAAAAGCTGTGGAAATTTTCGTAATAATAAGGTAGGCTGGCGGTGACGACAATTATACCCACCACAATCAATACTATTGTGGAAGTAAGAAGTGGTTTTTCGGATATCGAATAAACCTTCTTTTCTAACGCGTCAAACCATTCTTTAAATTTCATTTACTTCACCAGCTTTATTCCGTTCTTAATTCTTCACTAAATTAAGGGCCCTTATTTTATCACCAAGCGTTTCACTGATTTTAATATAGGATTCGACGGTCCAGCCACCGACATGAGGTGTGAACAGCACATTATTCATATTAAAAAGTTCAGTCATCAACTTCTCTTGTTCATCTGTAAGTTTAGCCATCTTTTCGTTTTCAAGGACATCCAATCCGGCAGCTATAATTTTTCCCGATTTTAAGTATTTTATTAATGATTTTAAAGGTAATAATTCCCCTCTTGCTGTGTTAAGTAATATTATATCCTTTTTAAAACTTTTTATGAAATCATCATTTATATAAAACCTTGTTTCAGTTGTTAATGGGACATGGAAGCTGACGATATCAGCTTTTTCTAATACGTCTTTAAGGTCCACTTCCTCAACATTATTATTACCAAAACCAGATTTATACTTATCGTAGGCAATTACCTTACAGCCAAACCCAACCAATCTTTCAGAAACGGCTTTACCCATGTTGCCAAATCCAATAATTCCAAAGGTTCGATGCTTCAATTCTACACCGCGATTGCCCTCCCGATCCCATATTTTTTGTCGTACCTGAATATCTGAGTTTCTGATTTTATTTATCAAATTTAGCAATAACCCCAGGGTGTGCTCTGCCACCGCATCCCGATTGCCTTCCGGGGCATTGAGCAAAGTAATATTTTGATTTTTAGCAAATTCCAGATCTACTTGGTCCATGCCTGCACCTGATCTTGCAATAAACTTTAGATTTTTCCCGGCACTAATCAACTCTTTGTCAGCAGGAGTCTTACTCCTCATGATTATTCCTGTATAATTTGCAAGCACTGAAAGAATGCCAGCTCTGTCAATTTTTGGTAAGTAGTCCACCTCGTATCCACTATCTTCGAGCATTGGGATAATACATTCATGGATGGTCTCTGTAATAAGTATTTTCAGTTTCATTTAATGTTAATTGAGTTTAAGACATTATTAAAATTTATTATCGTAATATCTGTTGATTATTCTAAATACTAGTAAACATAATCTAAAAGCTATATAGAAGATGCGCCACAGTGAAATAGACTGCGAGCCCGAGCAAATCTATTGTTGTTGTAATAAATGGCCCCGAAGCTAACGCCGGGTTAAATCCTAATTTATTGAAAAGAAGAGGAACCATTGTCCCCATGAGAGATGCGAGCATTACAACAGAAAACAAAGCAATGCTAACCACAAATGCAAGTGTTGAGCTGTATGAAAAAAACACAAAGACATACACTAATCCTGCAAGCACTACACCATTTAATATGGCCACAAAGACAGTTTTAATGAATTTTTGCCATATACTTGATTCAAAAATTGAAATTGCTGCAAGGCTTTGAACAACCAGGGCGGATGATTGAATTCCAACATTACCGCCAGTTGCGATGATCAATGGAATAAAAAAAGCAAGGGAGGCAACTCTCAACAAGTCTTCTTCGAAAAATCCAATAAACCGGGCACCAATTACTCCACCGAGAAGCCCGATAATCAGCCAGGGTAAGCGCGCCCTTGAGAGCACCCATACGCTGTCATCTTCCTCGACATCTTCTGCAATACCGGCCATCAACTTTCTCTCCTGATCGGCCATTTCTGTGATCACATCGATGATATCATCAACAGTGATCCGGCCGACGAGCTTGCCCTGCACATTAACTACAGGAGCGGCTTCAAGATCGTATTTCTGCATTAAATCAGCAATCTCCTCTTCCTTTTGGTAGGTATAAACTGCTATGATTTCTGAATTATATATATCAGCTATTTTTGCACTTGACCTCGCGAGGATGATTTCTTTCAACGAAACCCTACCCAATAGTTTGTCGTTGTCATCGACCACATAAACGGAATATATCTTTTCGACATTTTCTGCTTGTCGCCGGATTTCATCTATACACTGTACAACATTCCAATTGACATTGGCTTTAATAAGCTCTTTCGCCATCAATCCACCGGCACAGTCTTCATCATAACGCAAAAGCTCAATGATGAAATTGGCTTTTTCGTCATTTCCCAGATTGGCTATGACCTCTTCCCTGATTTTAACAGGCAGGTCATTGAGTATATCCGCTGCATCATCGGTTTCTATACCCTCTATATATTCAGCAATTTCCTCCGGCTGGAAAACCGTAAAAAATTTAATCCTGGTGTCGTCATCGAGGTCTTCAATGACGTCAGAAGCGACTTCCTTCTCTAAAAGTCCTAAAATATACTTTGATTCCTCCGCATTGAACTCTTCCAATAAAGCCGAAACATCTTCATGTCGTGCGGATTCCAGGCTATTGCGAATGAATGCATCATCCTTGCTTTCAACACCTTCACGAAACCTTTCCAGGTATTCCTGTGTGAGTTCAAATGGAGCTATATTTTCCAATTTTGAATTTTTTGAGTCAAATGAATATAATCTTCAACAGATAATTGCTCTGCCCTTTTGCTAAAAATTTCTTCCTTAGTCAATTCCATTGGCAAAAATATTGGTTTTAGTGCGTTGCGCAAGGTCTTTCTTCTATTTTGAAACCCCTGCTTAACAATTTTTTTAAATAGTTTTTCATCACATTCCAAAGAAATGTTTTCTTTTCTCTGAAGTTTTATGACGGTGGAATCAACTTTTGGGGGAGGATTGAAAACTTCCGGGGGAACATTAAACAAAATCTCCGTTCGATAATAAGCGCCAATTAAAACACTTAGTATGCCATAAGTTTTATTCCCGTGAGGGGCGCAGATCCTTTCTGCAACCTCCTTTTGAAGCATGCATACGACCTCTTTAATACTGTTTTTATGATCAATTACCTTAAAAAAGATCTGACTGGAAATGTTGTATGGGAAATTGCCAATGATGCTTAAATCGGAAATCGAATAATCTGTTGGGGTTAGTTTTAAAAAATCACCCTCAACGATTTTTATATTGTCTGCTGTAAAGTGCTTTTTTAAATAGGCGATGGAATCCCGATCAATTTCGATTAAAATAATTTCTTTAAATAATTTCTTGCTCAATAAAACTGTAAGAGCTCCTGTGCCGGGGCCAATTTCCACAATGGTCTCATTATTACCTGAAAATGAAATGGCATTCACTATTTTCTGAGCGATATTTTGGTCTTTCAAAAAATGTTGCCCCAAAAACTTCTTTGGCCTTACTCCATGCATATTAATTTTCCATTAAATTGCAGCTGCAAAATGAAGAATATTCCACATTTTGATCTTAAAATCTTTATAAAATTTTAATGTAAATATACAGGCTGATAATTATGGAAGAAGCAAATAGGAGAACAAATGCAAATAAACCGGTAATAGGGATCACCATTGGCGACATTAATGGGATTGGGCCAGAGGTAATCATCAAGTCACTTTCAGATGTTAGGGTTCTGAATCACATCACGCCTGTTATTTTTGGGTCCACCAAAGTCCTGTCATTCTATAGAAAGATGTTGAACATTGAAGATTTTCGATATAATCAGGTGAAATCTGTCAATGAACTAAATCCTAAGAAAGTTAACGTGGTGAATTGCTGGCCGGAAATGGTAGAGATCAAAGTAGGCCAGGTGACCAATGAGGCCGGTAATTGTGCTTACCTCGCACTTCGGGAAGCTGTAAACTATTTGAAGGAAGATAAGATCGATGCCATTGTAACTGCTCCAATAAATAAGCAGAATATCCAGCGAGATGATTTTAAATTTATAGGCCATACTGATTTCATATCAGAGGAGTTAGGAGCAAAAACTAATTTAATGTTGATGGTCACAGAAAATTTAAGAGTTGGTGTTGTAACAGCACATATTCCGATAAGTGAAGTAAGTAATAGTCTTACCAAACAAGCTGTTGAGAATAAGCTAAATGTGATGATCAAAACTTTAAAACGAGATTTCGGGATTCTTAAACCCAAAGTTGCGCTCTTGGGATTAAATCCACACGCTGGAGAAGAAGGATTGCTTGGTGTGGAGGAAAAAGAAATCATTGAGCCTGTTATCAATGAGTTCAAAAGCAAAGGTCAACTGGTATTTGGTCCATTCCCGGCAGATGGTTTTTTTGGAACACTTCAATATCAAAGGTATGATGGGATTTTAGCCATGTACCATGACCAGGGCCTGATACCATTTAAAATGCTTGGTTTTGACAATGGCGTCAATTTCACAGCCGGTATTCCAAAGGTAAGAACATCTCCGGATCATGGTACTGCTTATAGTATTGCAGGGAAAAATGAAGCAAGTCCGTCATCGATGCGGGAAGCCATATATCTAGCATCCAACACGGTTAAAATCAGGAAAATGGCAGCTTCGGCTGTTTAGAAATTAAATAACCTGACATTTCTTTAAAATCTAATAATATATATCTAAATTTGCGGACTTAAAAAGTGGAGAGGGATGAAATTGCTGAAAGTTTATGATATTGATTTATCAAAATTGAATTTAGGGCAGTTTAATTATTCCTTTCACATAGACGATAAGTTCTTTGAATTATTTGATTACAGTTTGGTAGATCACGGGAGTCTCAGGGTAGAATTACACCTTGAAAAAAAGACTTCTTTTATATTGTTGGCTTTTCAAATTAACGGCACTGTTAAACTAATATGTGACCGCAGTCTTGATACTTTTGATTTTGATTTGAAAACCGAAAAGGAGATCGTATTGAAATATGGTGAGGAAGCCCGGGAATTGACTGAGGAAATTGAAACAATTCCATTTAATACTCAGCAGGTTAATGTTGCCAGGTATTTTTATGAATTTATAAATATTGCAATTCCAATGAAAAAGCTTCATCCCCGTTACTCAAATGAATCTACTGAAGATCAGATAATTTTTTCATCAAAAGATGACAAAGAAGAAATTTCGGATATGGATCCAAGATGGGGCGAATTAAAAAAATTAAAAAATAAAGAGTAAAGAAGAAGTTATGGCACATCCTAAAAGAAAAATCTCCAGAACCAGAAGGGATAAAAGAAGAACTCATGTAAAATTGACTGAGAAGAATTTGGTTGTTTGTCCGACTACGGGAGAGCATCATTTACCACACAGGGCATTCTGGTATGAAGGTAAACTTTACTACAAAGGGAAAGTAGTAATGGAAAAAGAAGTACTTGCCTAAACAACATTAAGTAAGAAGATCACCAGGTAACGAGAGTTCCCTTTTTTGTTTTATTAATATCTACATATAAACCCTTTAATATTTACAGTTTTATTTAGGAGTTCTGAAAAACATATTCATGAAATATAATAATTCCTACGTATAACTGGATTTTTATTAGAATCAATATCTTTGGTGCCAATTGATATAATAAAAACATATTTTTATTTCCATATTAGATTTTTAAATTTAATACAAAATTAAATTATGGCCACAACAGCAGATTTCAAAAATGGATTGTGTATAGAATATAACAATGATCTGTACACAATTGTAGGATTTCAGCATGTTAAACCAGGGAAAGGAAGTGCATTTGTTCGCACGAAGCTCAAAAACCTAAAAACAGGAAGGGTAATAGAAAATACCTTTAATTCGGGAGTTAAAATTACCACAGCGAGAATTGAAAGACGTCCACATCAGTATTTATATAATGATGATATGGGATATCATTTTATGGATAATTCTACATTTGAGCAGGTTGGATTACAAAAAGAACTGATAGATGGCCATCAATTTTTAAAAGAAGGAGATGGGGTAGATGTTATATATCATGCCGAAACTGAAATGCCATTGAGTGTAGAGCTACCATCATTTGTAGAGCTGAAGATTGTCTATACTGAACCAGGAGTTAAAGGTGACACAGCCACAAATGCAACAAAACCTGCGAAACTTGAAACCGGGGCTGAATTACAAGTTCCCCTTTTTATCAATCAGGATGAGATTATCAAAGTTGATACAAGGACCGCAACATATTCTGAAAGAGTAAAATAACGTTTATGAAAGCAAGAGAAATTAGAGACCTTATTGATTTTATATCAAATTCAGGTTTAGATGAAGTCAATATTGAGACTCAGGAATTTAAAATATCTGTCAAAAAAAATTCACCTGTAGTTAATGCGGTTGTAGAGGCACCTTTGGTAAGTGCACCTGTTCAGCAGGTTGCTGAAACGCTACCCATGCCTGTTCAACCAGTTGCATCACCAAATGAATCAGATGAGCAGAACAACTATATAGAAATTAAATCTCCAATGATCGGCACATTTTATCTTACTGCAAATCCTGAAGCGGATCCATTTGTGACAGTTGGAGATACGGTGAAAGTTGGGCAAACTGTATGCATTGTGGAGGCGATGAAGCTGTTTAATGAAATAGAATCAGAATATTCGGGTGAAATTGTGAAGATACTGGTTGAAAATGCCTCTCCTGTAGAATTCGATCAGCCATTATTCTTAGTTGATCCATCCTAGTTAATATAGTTTTAAATAATTCAGTTCTTAGCCCGTGTTCAAAAAGTTATTAATTGCAAATAGGGGAGAAATTGCCCTTCGAATCATCAGGACTTGTCGTGAGATGGGAATCCCTACGGTTGCCGTTTATTCCACTGCCGATAAAGACAGTCTTCATATAAGATTTGCCGATGAAGCGGTTTGTATTGGCCCTGCGCCTAGCAGTATGTCCTACCTCAGTATCCCCAATATCATCGCTGCGGCAGAAATTACGAATGCAGATTCAATTCACCCTGGTTATGGTTTTTTAGCAGAGAATGCAGAATTTTCCAGAGTTTGTGAAGAAAATAATATTAAACTGATCGGGCCATCTCCCGAGATGATCAATAAAATGGGAGATAAAGCTACCGCCAAGGAAACAATGAAAAAAGCCGGGGTTCCAACCGTACCAGGATCAGGTGGACTTTTAAAGGATGTGCCCGAGGGTAAGAAACTGGCAAAGATAATTGGATATCCTGTCATATTAAAAGCTACTGCAGGAGGTGGGGGCAAAGGTATGCGCATTGTACAAAAGGAAAAGGATTTTCAAGGAGCGTGGGATTCTGCCAGGCTGGAATCCGGAGCTGCTTTTGGCAATGAAGAATTATATCTTGAAAAATTCATTGAGAACCCGAGGCATGTAGAAATTCAGGTCGTGGGTGATAGATATGGCAAAGTATGTCACCTTTCTGAACGAGATTGTTCAATTCAGCGAAGACATCAAAAGCTTATAGAAGAAACACCCTCACCAATAGTAGATCAGGAATTACGTGAAAAGATGGGTAAAGCTGCCGTAAAAGGAAGTGAGGCCATCAGGTATGAAGGGGCGGGAACCGTAGAATTTCTTGTTGATAAAAAAGGGAATTTTTATTTCATGGAAATGAATACCAGGATCCAGGTAGAACACCCAATTACAGAGCAGGTTACAAACTTTGACTTGATAAAAGAACAAATTAAAGTTGCTGCCGGAGAGAGAATTTCCGGTATAAATTACTATCCACAATTGTACTCAATGGAGTGCAGGATAAATGCGGAGGATCCATCAAAAAACTTCAGGCCATGCCCCGGTAAGATCATCTCCTTGAATTTTCCTGGTGGTCAGGGAGTGAGAATTGATAGTCATGTTTATGCGGGATATACGATCCCACCAAATTATGATAGTATGATCGCAAAACTAATTGTGACAGCTCAATCAAGGGAGGAGTGTATTGTACGAATGAAGCGGGCGCTAGATGAATTTATTATTGAAGGAGTGAAAACCACGATTCCCTTTCACAAAAAGCTAATGCTCGATGAAACTTTCCGCTCAGGACAATTCACTACAGACTTTCTGGATTCATTTGATTTTAGTGATCTTTGATATAAATCCATCTAAGTTCTCAGTTATATATTACAGACTATAAAATTATACATTGAGTAAACAATATTGAATTCATGACAATTGAAACTTCAGTATTGTTTACTCAATGTTTAAACATATTTACATAGTGTTCTGATTGCTTAAATATCCCACCACTTTTTTCATAATAGTCGGTACTTAGGTCAAATACACCCTTGTGGACTTTTCTCCACGAAGCGTCAGGATATGGATGATAACTCTCCATAGTTTTCCAGTTTTTATAATTTTGATGCCCATTGGTCTCCAGTAAACCCAGTTTTATCCCTGGGAATGGTGCAAGCCTGGCAGCAACATTTTTGTTCCAGTCAACCAAAATTGGATTAACCGTCAAATCAGCGCAAAAGCAGGGTACGCCATGATCATGAGCAACTTTGGCGATTTTAAATGTCATACTCAAAGTCTTTGCAATAGCCTTCAGGGCGATAGCTTTATAGCCCATTTCGATTCGCTCCAGGGCATCTTTGTCAGTATGCGCACTTTCGTCCGCGGCAATAGGAACTCCAAAATCTCCGACTAATATTTCTTTTTCTTCAGGGAATGGCTCTTCTATCACGGCGATTTGATCGAAAGCCCCAATTTTTTTTGCATGGTCAAGCAATCTCATAAGTGTTTCCTTTTCCTGATAACGACCATTGGCATCAAAATAGTAAGGTAGCTTCCCATCTTTTGTATGCACAGTTTCATAATGCCCGATTGTGTTGTGAATAGCGGAAAGCCGCTCCATATCTTTCTTTAGCATTTCACTCTGAGATCCAGGTTGACCGATTTTAATTTTCATAAAGAAATATCCCTGATCTGCTGCATCATTAATTTCTTGAATGGGTACGGAATAGGACATCAATGGAATGCTTGCTACTTTTTCATGGTGATACGATAATGCCGGTTTGTATTTTTCAGGAATCAGATCGTCAAAATTTTGAATGCTATTTTCCTCGGCATACAATAACCACGCTGCATTGTCAACCGCCACCAATGCATTTAACGCAAAGGTCTTTCGTAAATCTGGCTTGTTGGTTATTTTTTCCCCATACTCATATACATCATCATAAATACTATCCAGCAATTCTATAGGGCTGATAAAATCTTGTCCTTTAATCAAATTCAAGGCATAATTGGTCATGGCAAACATCAAACCGTTTCCTCCTGCCTCTGAAATATTTGCAAATACTGCAGCATCCGACCAAAGAACACTCTGTGTACCAAGGGCCGTCTTTCGAATGCCCGAACTGCTCTCCAGCATTGTTACCGCCTGCCATATTTCGGACATATAACCTCCTTTGAATCCAAATGGGCGAATGAGCGGATCTCTTTCAAAATCAGATCTTACACTGCTTATGGATATTTTATTTTGACTCATTGAAGTTGAATTAATTTTTTTTGCTAAGACCTGGGGTATGCCTGCTATGGCTATTCCCCCAATACCAGCTACTTGTTTTACGAATTTTCTTCTTGAATTCATCATGATATAATTAGGTTCTACTGTTATTTGAGTGGAAATAATTTAATGCTATAATGATTTAATGCGACACTAATTTTAGGATTGACATTAGCGACCTACAGACCCCAAAATATTTTGTTTAATAAAGTGATTCCAACAGAAGTCTTTTAACATCATTTTCCATCATTTCAATAAATATTTCTTACTATCACGCCTCTATTTTTATTATCTCATTCAGGCATTATCGCATTATTCCATCACCCATTAATCCTATCTGTCAAGACAAAGGCAGGTTCGTGGTAAAACCATTAATCCGCTACAAACTCCAGGGTTTCCTGTATTCGTAATGCAGTAAGTCGTTGGCTTTCTCATTATTGGTTATTCTTTCCTTTTCAGCATCCCAATCAATTCTCGATTTTGTGCGATGTGCGATATTTGCTAAATGTGCAAACGTTGTTGAACGATGCCCTTCTTCAATCGGGCACCAGGGTTCTTCCCTGGATTTCACACAATCAAGGAAATTGCGTATCAGTCCTGATGTTGTATCCACGCGTGTGCTTTTGTCTTCAGTATATTCTTCCGGCTCTATCAATTGGTCCCAGGTTTGGAATTGCCCGGGCCTTGAAGGCACAACTTTATACTCAAAATCCGATATTCCCAAATTGCCTTTGGTTCCAAACAATTCAACGTTACCGAGAGGTGTAACTCCACCACCACTGGCTTCATGTATCATAAATTTCATAATTGCCCCGGAAGGCAACTCGTATAAAACCTCCATGGTATCGGGAATATCCCCATCATGAGTAAGTATCTTCTTACTTCCCTGAACGCTGACAGATACAGGGGCTTTTTCTCCCAGCATCCATCGGAGGGCATCCAGAAAGTGCACACCCCAATTTGCGATTTGAGAGGAATAATCACTCCACCACCTGAATTTATAGGGCGCAATGTTATATTGATAAGGACGGAAAGCCCGTGGTCCCAGCCACATATCCCAGTCAAAATCTGCCGGAGGATTTTGCGGTTGAAAGTTACCTATTCCATTTGGAGCCAAATTGCTAACCCTGATTGCCCGCACCGTGGATATTTGTCCTATTTTGCCTGCTTGTATTTTTGGGGCCAATCCCTGGTAAACTTTTGAAGCTCTGCGGTTAAGGCCTACTTGTACGACCTTGCCGGTGCGTTGCTGTGCTTTAACCATTTCCCTGCCTTCCTTTATCGTAATGGTCAGTGGTTTCTCCACATAAACATCCTTACCTGCTTCCACTGCCTGAATCATCTGAATGGCATGCCAGTGCTCCGGTGTTGCAATGCAAACCGCATCGACTTGCTTATCTCCAAGCAAATCTCTGAAATCATGATACCGCTTAACCTCCTTACCAAAATCCTCTCCCATTTTTGGAATCCTTCCCCCCAACTTAAGATATTCCGGATGCACCTTTGAGTAATCTCGATATAAATATGGTTCGTACACATCGCAAAGGGCTACTATTTCCACATCATCATTTTCCATGAATTTGTGCAATAATTGCGTTCCCCTGTTACCCACGCCGATGAATCCCATCCTGATTTTTTCCTTTTGCGGATTCGTTCTTTTTTTAGGATGATTTAATGGTATGGCGCCGAGTGATTGATTGCCCATTGCCACCGCTGCTGCGGCCATTGAAGAACTTGCAATAAATTTTCTTCGGGAAGTAGTCTGTTTTTTCATGATGGATTATTTTAATATTGAGTATATAATCATTGTCTGCAATTTTTATAAAAATCCTGATAATTAGCTTGAATGAAGGCTCCAAAAATCAATCATCAAATTACAAAAATTACAACAGTAAAAGTCCAAATCGTTTGAATTGTTATTTGATGCTAATTATTTCTTCTAACCAGAGTTCTACTTATAATTTGTCGTCATACCGGAAAAACATTACTCTATTTTTTGGGAAAATATTTATCCGAAATCTTGACCCTTGCAAAAGAGATTACGGATATTTTTCATTCTTAAGGATAAAATTAGAAAGAAAAATTCCGCAATGACGGTCTATAATTTTATCAGATTCATTTTATAATCAAACTCAGATTTCTACTTTTTCACTCCCCGAAATCCTATAATATTGCTTTCTTTTATTGGGAACTGTGTAGCTCCGGAAACGGCATCAACTCCAACCGGAAGATCTATCCGCGATCCTCCTCTCACCATCCTGAATCCATCTATTCCGGCATGGAAAGAAGTAGTGTACCAGTCCAATGTCCATTCTGCTACGTTTCCGGCAAGATCGCTCACACCGTAGGGACTGTTATATTTTTCAAAGCTTCCAACGGGAGCAGTTTTCACAAATCCATCTCCTTCGCCGTCAAAATTGCATCTATATAAATCATCACCATCGGGAGCCTCATTTCCCCACGGGAATTTTCTTTCCGGAAAGGGATTCTTTTCTTTTTTTGAATCATCTCCATCCAGGTAGATCCCTCCTACAAAAGCTTTTTCCCACATGACCTCAGTGGGTAATGTCAGCCCGCACCAACCTAAAAATGAAACTGCATCATACCATGACACATAATTCACAGGATGATTTCCCTTTTGAGGTTTTACACTATACGAATAATCGGGATCCAACCCTTCGCGAACAATCCCACATTTCAGGCTGTCCTTCATTCGCCTATTCCACCCAAATCCTCTTCTCCCCATCTCATTGAGGTAATCTGCATACATAGTAATTGTAGTCTCGTTTTTTGAAATGAAGTATTCCGGCAACATGGTATTAGGTTTAGCTTCGACTGAGGGATCTTTTCCACCACCCGGGAAACTCTTCATTATAAATTCTCCTCCTGGTATCCTGACCATTTGTAAACCCCTTATCTTAATTTCCATAGAATCAATGTCAAACCCCAATTCGGCGACTCCCCACCAATAAATTTTTTTATGACCTGCTGATGATACCATATCGAAACCATTACCTCTAAGGTATTGCAAAGGAAGAAGATTCCAATGGGTCCCTCCATCCTGGCTAAATCGGATAAACACATATGCCGGAGATTTTTCTGAGATATCCTGACTCTCCAAATCATATTCGATAACTATTTCGGGTCCTGCCATTTCTGTCATTTCTTTTTTTATTTTGACATCAGTTATATCCAGCCATTGCGAAAAAGCATTGACAGTAAACCAAAGTAGCACGATCATTACCAAAAAAATACTGCGGAAAATATTCATATAAATTATCATTGTAAAAAATTAGAATTAGAAACAATTCACCTTTACATTATACTTTACATGCAATAAAATATGTGATCAATTACTGATGATTGTCCTACTTTAAGCTATTATATCAATTCACTATTAAAAAACAAAAAACGAGTAAACCTCCATTAAACCGTTTCCGGAATTATCCACGGTTTTCTGTCTTTTCTTCTGACATACTTGTTCGCTTCTTTTGAATTGGTAAAATTATTGGTCTTTGCATCATAGAGTAGCTTTTGATTTCCAACTCTTGAAGATATATTAGCCATCTGAACCAATAGGGCTGACTGACGGGCATCTTCTACATTCGAATTTGTTTTCTTTCTCGTTTTGATACAATCGATGAAATTGCCAATATGCTCCTCATTTGTCTGTCGGCCATATTCTGAAATTACCATCTCACCCTGAGCATCAAAAACCTGCCAGCCCCCCCCATGTCTGCCTATCCTCAGAAATCCCTCTGTGCCTAGCAATTCTACCTTTGTGCTATTAAATTCCCAGTTTGGATATTGATCAGAATCCCGGATACTGAATGGAGTTTTTATATAATTAGGAGTCCATAGTGCAGCTTCAACATGCAGGGTGAGTTTGTCATATTCGTACTCTGCCAGAAGCGTATCTGGTATTTCCCGGCCATCTTTAAAATATTGCACACCTCCTGAGCTGTAAACTGATTTAGGATCTGATTTATCCAGAATATATCTCGCAATATCTAACTGATGGTAAATATCCCCTCCTATGCTGCCAGTGTTAAAATCCCACATATCCCTCCACCATGTTCCCGGACGATAGGGAAGTTTTGGCGCCGGACCACACCACATTTCATAGTCAAGACCATCTGGAACAGGCTCCTCCTTTGCAGTATGGTTGTTATTTAAATTCATCAAATGATATACACGGGCTATGTGGATATCGCCGAGCTTGCCGGACCTGACATATTCCGCAGCATCATCCACATATTGAGAACTCCTAGATTGGCTACCAACCTGAATTACCCGGTTGTATTTTTTTGCCGCTTCCACCATCTTTTTTCCTTCCCAGGGGGTCACACAAAGTGGTTTTTCGACATATACATCTTTTCCTGCCTGACAGGCCATGATGGTACCCAATGCATGCCAATGATCTGGTGTAGCGATGTAGATGGCATCCACATTGGGATCATCGAGCATAACCCGAAAATCCTGAGTTAATTTGGGTTCTTTATCCTGATATTCCGAAACGGCTTCCCTTGCAACAGAAAATCTCCTTTGATCGACATCGCATAAGTAAACCACTTCAACATCCGGTCTTTTCACAAACCTTTCCATCATATAGACGCCTCTGCCTCCCAGGCCCATTACACCTAAATTAATCTTATCACTTGGAGCTGCATGGACAATATTGGATGATAAAACAGTATAAGCTGAGGCAGCGCCCAGCGTTTCTAAAAATTCTCTGCGTTTAATAGTTTTCATATTTCTGATGGTGAGTTGATAATAAATACACAATATCAATAACAGTTTATAATATAGGTAAATTCTCTTTTTTTCCTTTAATATTTTATTAAAAAAAGGGCCACTAGTGTGGACCTTTCAATATCGTTTTTATTATTAACATTCAGGATTCACCAACTTTAAACCCATTGGTAAGATTCAAACAGTTTAACTCGCAAAATTGAATTACATAAATTTCGATCTGTAAAGGATCAAAAAGATCTTTTGCATCATTATTCTTATCCCAAAAATATTAAACTTACCATCTATGCATAATTTCCTTTTCCCACAAGCCCAACATATTCCAAATATTCCTAAACTACGGCAATTTATCCTTATTTAGTTTTCTCTTTTAATTCATTATACTTCAAAAGCCCCTCAAGAAAGAAATAGTCCCCATAAATAAGCGGCCCATCAATTTCTGAATTTTTAGGTTTATGACCAGTGCAATGCTTTAGAATAAAATTATTGTTAGTCCCGGGGGCGGCCAGATACTCATCAGATGAAAGATTTTTCAAAATCTGCTCCGCTCTCGAAAGATACAATTCAGCATTAGCTTCTGAAAATGTACTTAATTCCAATAAGCCATCGGCAATAATAGCTGCTGCTGAAGCATCTCTCGGTTCATTGGGAATATTGGGAGCATCATAATCCCAATATGGAATAAGATCTTCGGGTGTTCTTGGATGATTTATAATAAACTCAGCAATTTTTTCAGCCTGATCTAAAAAGACTGTATCTTGAGTCTCTCTAAAACACATGGTAAATCCATAAAGTCCCCATGCCTGACCCCTCGCCCATGCAGACTCATCATTGATCCCCTGGTGTGTTACGCGCTCAAGAACTTCACCGGTTTCAGGATCATAATCGACCACATGAATGGAACTATTATCTTCACGATAATGATTTTTCATGGTGGTTCTGGCATGGTCTATCGCGGCATTTTTATAAATATCATTCCCTGTCAATTTACTAGCTTCAAACAATAATTCAAGATTCATCATGTTATCAATGATTACAGGAAATTTCCAATTATCTGACCAATCCCATGATTTTATACATCCTACTTTTTCATTGTAACGAGTCATTAATGAATTGGCTGCTTCAATTATTACAGGTTTATAGGCTTCATTTTTTGTCAACCTCAATCCCTGACCATAACTACTGTCAATAATAAACCCTATATCGTGTGAGCCTTTATTATATTGCTGTTCGTTTAAAGCCATGGTCCATTTAATAGCTGCCTCCTTGAATTTGTCATCTTTAGAATATTCATACATAAACCACAAACTTCCGGGGAAGAAACCGCTCACCCAATTGCTGGCTGCTCTCGTATGCAGTGTTCCGTCAGGATTAGCAGAACGGGGGAATTTAGTTAAATCCTGATATTGGTCAATCGCTGTTGAGAGTTGAGCATTAGCTACCTTAAAGCTTTTAGCAACAAAATCACTATCCCTGGCTTCTGACTGCTTTTCTTGTTGATTATTGCATGAAATAAGGATTGAACTGGCAATAGTAAATACTAAAAATATTTTTCTCATTTTCTTCAAATTGAAATTAGTCAAAAAAAAGGCCCGCTACTGCGGACCCTTTATCAATGTCGTTTAGTTAAAATGTATTACCTCTCCCTTCACCCTCTCCTGAGAGGAATAATGGGAGCTTAACTAAACGATATTCATTCATTTATTCTATTTTAATATCCTGGGTTTTGAGGTTTTAAATTTTCATTTCTATCCAATTCATCTTGCGGAAGCGGGAAATGATAATCTCTATTCGAGTCAAAGTTATCATGTGGTTCCAGGGAGTTTGGACCTTTAAAAACTTCATCTCCAATCCCCCACCGTTTGATATCATACCACCTTTTATATTCGAAGGCCAGTTCCAGTCTTCTTTCCTCACGAATTGTATCGGTCAGATTTCCACCGGTTACATCAGGAGGAAATGTTGTTATCGTTCCAGCCCAATTACGTGCACGGGCGCGCAATTCATTTAGATATCCCATTACTTCAGCATCTTTTCCTCCAAGATTGTCAGCTGCTTCTGCGGCAATCAGGAGTACTTCAGCATATCTCATTAATGGATAGTTATTGTCAGTTTTTCTGGCAGCCCCTGAATGATTACCAGGTCTTTCATAATATTTGGCTATATGTGGGCGCTGAGAACCATGATTAGGTGCAAATTTATCATAACCTACCCAAACGCCATCTATAAACCCTGAATCGATGAAACTCACCTTTCTTCTATAATCATTTTCATTCCAGGTCTCAAAAACCTTTAATGAAGGAACACTTACGCTCCAGCCAGCATTTGTATTTTCATTGGAAAAATTCCTGATTCCGGTTACTGATCCCATTAAATCATCCTGCTGACCGCTACCTCCACTAACCTGACCAAGAAAATCAAGCATAAATACATGCTCAGCCAAACCATCATTATTAAAGCCATCATATAACTCTGCAAAATCCGGCATTAAGTCATATCCAAAAGTTGCTTTATTGTCAATAACAAATTTAGCATTATCATAGGCTTCCTGATCATTTCCGAGTGTTAAATGAACTAAAGCAAGAAATGCAGCAGCGGTGCCACGCGTAGGTCGGGATCTCAATCCACCATATGTATCAGGAAGATTTTGTTTCCCAAACTCGAAATCTGCAATAATACCACTATAAATCTCAGCCTCAGGCGTTTTCGAAATTTCTTTTACTTCAGCAGGATCACTGATAAAAAAATCTATAAATGGAATATCTCCAAAAATTCGAACCAGATGAAAGTAAGTAAAAGCTCTTAAAAATCTGGCTTCCGCAACTAGTGGTGTTAATTTATCTGCCGGTTCTCCGACGATTTCTGCCCCTGCAATTGCTGCATTTGTCGCGCCTATAATTTTGTAAGCTGTAGGCCAAAATGAAGTAATCATTCCGTTATTGGAGTCCATATCGAAATCATTTACCTGCTGTCTTCTTCCAGGTGTATTCCTATCGCCTATATCAACCATATCACCACGCAAAAGAAGGCTTAGCGCTAATTTACGTCCGTAAAAACGTTCGCTTGCAATATTTGCATACGAACCGAGAACCGCCGCCTCTACGTCATTTATAGATTTGAAAAATGCCTCCGGAGCAAGTAAACCTATTGGTTCTTCTTTCAAATCGGTACAGCTAAGTGCTCCGAATATCAAAGTCAATACTAATGATCTATTTATTATATTTTTCATTTTCTTCTTATTATAGATTGATAATACCATGATTTAAAAACCAAGATTTAAACCAAATGTAAATGACTTGGCATTTGGATAACTGGCAAAATCAAGGCCTAGATTTCTGTTGCCATTTGTAGCTCCACTAGTCCTGTAATTTACTTCAGGGTCAAAGCCTTCGTAGTCTGTAAACGTCAGTATATTTTGAGCGCTTATATAAATCCTGAATTTTTGAATATTCAGTTTATCAAGAACCGATTTTGGTAAACTATAGCCCAAGGCGATATTCTTAAGTCGAATATAGCTACCATCCTGAATCCAGCGAGTGGAAGACCTTCTACTTCTTCCGCCAAATGCTTTTGGCACATCAGTGTTAGTATTACTGGGGGTCCAACGTCTTAAGGCGGCTGTCGTAGCATTATTCCTTCCAGACAGAAGATCTAATTCCAATAGGGTATAGTTGAATATATCATTCCCATTTGAAGCCTGGAAAAATATATTCAAATCAAATCCTTTCCAACTGAAATCGTTGTTCCATCCCCAGATAAAATCAGGGTGCGGATTTCCAATGATTGTCCTATCATTGTTATTTAATTGTCCATCCGGTTCTCCGGTCAAATTACCATTGGCGTCCGTTAATCCATCAATATCCCGGAATTTTTCCCCTCCTGCATCCTGCTCAAATCCACCTCCAGGTATAAAATTATCGCCTTCCTGATAAACGCCATCATAAATAAAACCGTAAAAAACTCCTACTGACTCACCTTCTCTAAGGATTGCTGTTTCGTCAAGACCAACCAAATGACCTGGTCCGGAGCGATACTGGATATCATTTCCATCAGGGAGGGAAAGTACTTTATTTTTGTTGGTAGAAATATTAAAGTCCATGTCCCATTTGAATTCACCAACCAGGTTCCTGGAATTTAAAGCAAATTCAAATCCTTTATTTTCCACAGATCCAATATTTTTCAGCTGATTTGAATAACCTGAATATTCGGGTAATGGAACACTAAATAACAAGTCATCAGTTTCCATTGAATAGTAGTCCATTACAAAACCCAACCTGTCTTCAAAAAAACCTATGTCCACACCAATATCAAATTGTTTAGTAGTTTCCCAGGTTAATTCATCATTAGCAACTGAAATTGGAGCAACAGCATTTACTGGTGCCCCACCTTGAATCGTTAAAACATTTCCAAGAGAAGCAAGGGTTTGATAAGGGCCGATCGCCCTATTGCCTGTAAGCCCATAGCTCACTCTCCATTTCCATTGACTTATTGTATTAGAGCCACTAAGAAACTGCTCATCCTTCATATTCCAGGCAAATGCACCCGAAGGGAAAAACGCCCATTTATTTCCTTCACTAAACACTGAAGAACCATCATATCTTGCATTGAAAGTGAATAAATATTTACTATTTATACTATAGTTCACGCGACCATACCAGGACGCCAATTCCCATTCTGTTACACCGGAATTAGGGCGCTGCCAAATTGAAGATCCATCTAAATCCCAATATAAACCGGCGTCAGTTGGAAAACCTTGTCCCCGGCCACCCCAACTTTCACTTCTGGACTTTTGATAGGAATAACCAGCCATTATAGAAATGTTGTGAATTCCAACCTCTTTTGAATAGGTAAGATAATTCTCATTTAAAAGAAGTGAACTCTTTGAGCCATCTACTCTTCCATCTCCTCCTACATTGGCGCCTCCCTGTAAAACCGAAGGATCATATAGACCGGTTCTACCGTTGTTGCTACTTGCCCCGAGTGTAATACGAAATTTTAAATCTTTAAAAATATCATACTCTCCATATAAATTTCCCTGGAATCTATCAATTACACTTTCATTAATTAATTCAGTAGCAATAGCAACAGCGTTATCATGTTCATCACTCAAGCGAGCTAATGTATATTTTCCATTATCATCTCGTATTGTCTGATCAGGGCCGAATTTCAAGGCAGAAGCAACAACGCCCGAGCTGGTAGCTCCGGATGATCCTTCTTGTGTTCGAACTCCATCCTGGCTGGTACGTCTGGCAAACAGGTTTAAACCAAATTTGAATTTCTCAGATGCTTTGATATCAATGTTACTTGTAACAGAATATCTTTTGAATCCGGAATTTAATATAATCCCCTTTTGATCATAATACGTACCCGATAAATAATAATTCACAGCATCTGAACCTCCGGATATTCCCAATTGATAGTTCTGTATGTTTCCGGTTTGAAAAATTTCATCCTGCCAATCTGTGTCATTTCCCAAAGGTGTGAAGCCCGGATTAGTCTCCTGTATATAATCCGTGAATTGAGCTGCATTAAGCAAATCCAATCTATTAATTTCATTCTGGACAGAATAGGAGACATTTAAATCAACATTTGTTTTACCTTTTTTACCTCGTTTGGTGGTGATCATAATAACCCCATTTGCGCCTCTGGAGCCATAAATTGCTGTAGCGGAAGCATCTTTCAAAATTTCTACGGATGCAATGTCTTCAGGTGGAGGTATTGCCCCACCAACAAATCCATCTATTACAAAAATTGGGTCACTGCTGGCGTTGATCGAAGTACCTCCTCTAATTCTTACTTTGTAGGAAGATCCCGGTTCTCCGTTATTTGCAGTTATCTGTACTCCGGCTGCGCGTCCTTGCAATGTCTGAACAGTACCAAGAGCTGGATAGGCTGTTAAGTCTTCTTCCTTTATCGAAGAAACAGAACCTGTCAGATCACTTTTCTTTACTGTCCCATAACCAACAACTACAATTTCCTCTAATTGCTTAAGGTCTGGTGTCATCACGAAATCAATCACACTTTGATTTCCAACCTGAATCTCTTCACTTATAAATCCCACATAGCTGAAAACCAGAATGCTATTCTCCGGAACATTAAGTGAATAATTCCCATCTATTCCAGTCACGGTACCTATAGAGGTTCCTTTAATCAAAACACTCACCCCGGGAAGTTCAGAACCATCTTCTGCTGTTGTCACATTTCCGGTAATTGTTTTATCCTGAATAATTTGATTTGAACTTATGGATTCCGTTACGGATGGTTGAAGCATCTTTCTTTTGCTCACAAAGATATTGTCATCAATGCGTTTGAAATTAAGCTTGGTTTCTTTAGCAAGTTTCCTTAAAACATCTCCAAGTGATTCATTGACAGCAATTGCAGATACTTTTTCATCTAAATCGATGATCCCCTGGTTATAGCTGAAATTGAAATTTGTCACACTTTCAAGATTTGTAAAAACATCCTTTAGCGTTGCGTCTTCTAGCTGGACACTGATGTAAATCTCTTCAATACTGGAACTTTGGCTCCTTACATCATCGGCAAGAAGCAATCCCGCGAACATGCATTGGAGTAATAGTGCGTAAAATGCAAATTTTGACATAGTCCAAATTTGTCTAAGTACTTTTAATCTCATAATTTTATAAAGTTTTTGTTGAACAATTTGGTTTAACAAGAATTGTTAAATTCTCCAGTGAGCCTATCTCACGCCAATGACTTTAGAGCTCAATTGAGAATTGGATTAGCCGGCTTATAGCTGGCTTTTTTTTAGCTGGAGTTATATTTCATAAGTTTCATATTATTATTTGATGATTAATTTTCCGCCTTTAAATTCATAGTCAAATTCAGAGACATCGCGTGTTCCTATCAATATTTCTTCGAGTGTTTGATTATGAAATTCCCCAACAATACCTTTTTTAATGGGCATTTCTCTTTTCACTATTATATCTATTCCATACCACCGCTCAAGTTTTTCTACAAATTCACCCATTGAAGCATTGTTGAAATAAAGCGTTCCCTCATTCCATCCAAAAACTTCCTTTGGATCGAAACTGGATACTATGGTGTTATTTGATTCTTCAGAATATATTGCCATTTCAGAAGGAGACAACACAACAGATCTATTTTGTTTATTGGCAAAGTCCTTACTTTTATTCTCCACAGTTACTTTTCCTGATTTCACCGCCACTTTTATATTATTATCTTTGGAATATGCCTTTATATTAAAGGAGGTCCCTAAAACTCTTGTTTCAATATTGCCGGATTTCACAATAAATGGCCTGCTTTTTTCCGGAGTTACTTCAAAAAAAGCCTCGCCTTCAAGCTCAACAACACGTTGGTTTTCACTGAATGGTTTTAGATATTTAATTGTACTTTCCGCATTCAGCTTTACCTTAGAACCATCAGATAAATAGACTGTACGTTTCTCTCCTTTTGGGTTATTTTTTTCAATTATTAGTTGTTCTACAACCTGGTCCTCATTTGGTATTTCTCTAAAAAATAAAAATAGTACTGCGGCTAAAATGAATGGAGCAATCACAGCGGCAACTTTCAAGTATTTCCAAGGCCTGAATCTAACTGTTTTAGATGTATCCACAGATTCAGATTTAATCTTTTCCCATAAATCAGTAATCTCCGCCTTGTCAAAAGCTTTGTCTTTGAAGGAAAGCGCTTTTAATAACTTTTTTGCCTGGTTGGCATCAGCCATTTTATCGGGATGATCTTTAAGCCAGGAATCCCAAAATATCCCTTCTTCACAATCCGGGTTTTCAACCCAATTGTAAAAAGACTCATCCATCAAAAAATCGTTTAAGTCGTAATTATTAAAATTCATTAAAAGGTGTTTATGCAGTCATTTTACTATTAAGGAGGTGTATTGGTAAAATCTACTCACAATAATTGAAAAAATGTCAATATTATTTTTACTAACAAATTATGTGAAGCAAAAAGAAGAGTATTGTGGTAAGTTTATAAGCCATCCTTTCTCTGAGTATTTCAAGCGCCCTATAAACCAGATTATAAGCAGATTGCGGGTTGACTTCCAGAATTTCAGAGATTTCACTATAATTTAATCCGCTGTAAAATCGTAGAAATAATGCCTCCTTTTGACGTGGGGGTAATTTATTTAATGACTTATTCAACTGGGTGAGCTTTTCTTCTTCAATTTCTGCATCGATGATAGATATCTCATGAGAAAGTTCAAATCCGTAGTTTACTGATTCGAATGAATCAATTTGTTGGTTGAATTTATTTGCACTCACAATTTTCTTTATCAAGTTTCTTCGATAAGCTTTAGCCAAATAAAACTTGATAGATTCTGTATTCCCTAAATTTGAACGGTTTCTCCAAAGGTCAACAAATAAATCCTGAATGGCATCTTTAACCATCTCCTGATTGCTACACATCCGGTTTCCATAATTGGCCAGGAAATTGATATGGCGTTCATATATTATTTCAAAGGCACTTGTATTCCCATCTCTGAACTTATCCCAGATGTACGAATCTTTGGCTTTATGAAATTCTACAAAACCCATAAACTCTTATGACTTACTTTTTAGTTGAAAAAATATCTATACAATATTCATTTAAAAAACAAGAAAGTACAAGCAATTAATATGATAAAGTAATTTAATGGACTCTTTATAAGATACATTTCCAATTATAACCAACCTCACCAAATTGGATGCTCCTTCAGCCTTCTGCCCACTTCCTTTAAGGTAACTATATCCTCTTCCGGGAATGACCCATCGGGCAATGGCCCAACGTTCATCAATAAATTTGCGCCAATGTCATTCATATTTTGAAGTATCTCCATCACCTCGTCAGCATTTTTATGCTGACCGTTCACCGATTTATTATAACCCCAGGCATGAGGCTGCAATGTATTACAAATCTCTTTTGGCTTATCCTTATTTAGTTCATAAACTTTTTTCGCCACTTCAAACTGTTGTCCGACTTTTGCCCCGCCTCCTCTTTCTGGTGCTGAGAAATCCTCATCTCCATTGGCTCCCTGCTTAAATGATATCAATGCATGAGGATTCAGGGATCTGACCAGGGCATAGGTTTCTTCTATGGGGAATAAATCCGGCCTGCTGTAATAACCCATGATCGGGTCAAACCAGATACCTGCAATATTTGGATATTGGTTCAATAATTCCTTTAACTGTGCATGTACAAAATCGATATAATGTTGAAAATCCTCATCCTTCTCAAATTTGTACTCTGGTTGAACTTTAGCATAGTTAGGCCTTGCATTTGCCCAACCTGCCTCGCGTGGATAGAAATACGGATGTTTCCAATCGGCTCCGTATGAATAATATAAAAACAATCCGAGGCCCTTCTCATCGCAGGCTTTTGCCAATTCGCCTACGAGATCACGACCACAATTTGGTGCTTCAACACTGTTGAAGTCACTTTGTGCCGTTTTGAAAAGACTGAAACTATCATGATGCCTACTGGTGATATTGATGTATTTCATCCCAGCTTCAAGCGCCAGGTCTGTAATGAAATCCGCATCAAAATTTTTAGCAGTAAAAATATTTCTCAAAGTGTCATAATCTGCCACAGGTATCGGCGGATTGTGCTTGAGTTGAACCCACTCTCCTTCCTCTAAAATGCTTGAAACACCATAGTGCATGAATAATCCAAATTTTGCTTTTTTGAACCACTCCAGGTTTGCCCGTCTCGGATTTGTGCTATAAAGCTCAGCATATTCAGATAAATATTTCGGGGCAGCTCTTTGAACTGACTCTACAACGTTTTTCTTTTCCTTTGGTTTTTGCTGACAAGAAAATGCAATGGAGATCGTGATGGCGATCGTTAACAAGCTTTTGTAATCAATTTTCATAATATGGGGTTTTCAGTAATTCTATCTCTTTTTTCAATTTTGATTTTCTTTATACAATACTAAGGTATTCTTGTTTCTTGAGACCAACAAAAGATTACCATGAACAGAGTTTTCAATAGATACAATACTCCTGCAATCTCCATCTGCAAAAAATCCCGTTTGATCGTAATTGGCATTTTTAAACTGGCCTTTGCCATTTCCATACAAAACAATACCATTTAAGGCATCATATCTGCCACTGACAGGATCCGAATCGTAAGAATTCCCCACTGCAATGATGTCAAGGTGATTGTCTCCATTTATATCTTTGGCAATAATAGATTTCAAGGGAGCAAATTGGGCCTCAATTGGAAGCACTTGACTTATAAAATTTCCATTACCTAAGTTTTCCATATATATGCTTGATGCGATTGTCAGTCTGAGTGTGAATGCTTTTTGAATAACTTCCGGGGGAAACATATCATTAAAGCCAGTTTTGGCATATGGTCCATAAGTAGGAAATATTCTTTCCGCTACCGGCACCTGGGCAATAAGATTATCCAACAAATGAATAGGATACTCTATACCCTTTGAGAAATTGGTCATTATCGGATCGAGTCTTCCATTATTGTCTAAATCTATAGCATAAACGCTGATAGGTGCTTCTGCCGTTGGACGGAATCGACTGTTTTTTCCCAGATTTCCCAACACAAAATCAGGATCTCCATCACCATCAAAATCACCCTGAGCATTGCAGTTCCACCACCCTGATCCAAGGGTTTGTTGATTGGGCAACTTAATTAACCTTCCATCTTCTCCTTTGAAAAAGGTTGGTATCATATACTCACCAACTACCAACAGGTCTTTTATATTATCCCCATTGAAATCAGTCCATATTGCATCTGTTACCATGCCTGCATTCCTGAGTCCAGGAGCAATCGAATCTGTAACATCGGTGAATTTTCCATGCTCATTCCTAAGAATATAGCTAATCCCGGGCATTGGATAATTTAAAGGTTGTAACCTCCCTCCGACAAATAAATCCATGTCGCCATCGTCATCATAGTCACAGGGTTTTACACATGAGCTGCTTGTCTTCATCTGTGGCAATATTCCGGTTGCCTTGCTAAATTGGCCCACGCCATTATTAATGTATAATCTATCCTGGTAATATGGTGAATTGGAAGAAAATTCACCTCCTCCACTTGCTACATAAAGGTCAAGGTCACCATCTCCATCCATATCAAAAAAAGCACATCCTCCGTCCTCTTCTATACTTTTATCACGATCTAAAAGATAGCTTTTAAATGCTCCTTTATGGGTTTGAATAAATATCCTCCCTGAATGCTGGTAAGTTCCACCGACATAAAAATCACTTAAACCATCTCCATTTACATCCCCTGCTGCCAACATTGGCCCATATTGAGACTGTGCAAAAGGTAATAGTGGTTGTTCTAAAAAGTCAGGAAATTTTGGATTGACGGATTTATCATTTTCGAGTATCAATTTAGAAACATCTTTTAACAGTTGAGGAACCCTTTGTTTTAGTTTTATTTTAGAAGGTTTTGCCTCATTTTGATGAATGACAAGCCGCTGATTAGAATTGATTGTATATAGTCGTTGACTTCTACCATCAGGCCAGCGGATTATCAAAGAATCAACTAATGTGCTAATTCCCAGGCCAAAATGTATCACCGGATCCATGGAAGACTGAAACCCTCGAACAATGGAATGATGTTGAAATTGAACATCAACTCCACGATACAACCAGATATCCGAGCCAATTCCCATTGTATTTAACCCTTCCCCAATTAACGAAATTTGCAAGTACCTGTGATTATCAGGATTGTTGTTTTTAAAAACAAAAGCCTCATCATCAATATTATTGATCACCATGTCAAGGTCTCCATCCATATCAAGATCGGCAAATGCAGCTCCATTGGACATGGATGGATTGTTCATTCCCCACTGATTCGTGACATTCCTAAAGGTAAGATCTCCTTTGTTTTTAAATAGAAAATTACTTTTAACGATTGACCTCAGATTGAGTGTACTGTTTTTTATATACACATCTGCAGCTTCCGGAGTCATATCTCTGGTACTATATGAATTATCCAATATATAATCCAAATCTGTGACCATTCTTTTGAAGCCGGTGGAAATGTATAAATCTTTCAATCCGTCATTATCGAAGTCAGCAAGCAGTGGCCCCCAGCTCCAATCTGTCGCGTCTATTCCAGCCAGCTGACCAATTTCTGCAAAATAGGGAATACCTTCCGGGCCAACTCCACCATTCAGATGCAGGGTATTGCGCATCACCTTTTCATAATAACCTGTCTTGTTCAAATTATCACGCTTTTGGGCGTTCAAGGGGCCCGCCATCATCTTTCTATTGTAATTTTCATCAGGCAACATATCATTTACAAAAATATCCACCAGCCCATCATTGTTATAATCAGCGACATCATTCCCCATGAAGAATTGACTGAAATGACGCAGGTATGCTCTTCCTTTTTCGCTGAATGTTCCATCCTGGTTGTTGATATAAATAAAGTCATCTGCAATAAAATCATTGGTCACAAGGATGTCTTCCCAGCCATCATTATTGAAGTCATTGATGGCTATACCCAGGCCCCATCCATCATGTAAAATACCGACAGACTTTGATACTTCTTTAAATATTCCACTGCCATTATTTCTATAAAATTTATCAGCGGCGAGTCCATTGCCATCATTGATAATAGGCTTTATCTTGTTTGGCCTGCGTTCCTCGTTGGTGTGATTGAGCAAGTATAAGTCGAGATCACCGTCTTTGTCATAGTCAAAAAAAGCTGCCTGCGTGGAATAAGAAGAATCGTCTATTCCATATTCCTGTGCTTTTTCCGCAAAGACCGGTACGCCATTTTGATTGATGCCTTCATTGATAAATAATAGGTTTTTTCGCAGGTCAGGTGGACAATTTCCAGTTCTACATACGTATAAATCCAAAAATCCGTCCGCATTGATATCTACTACTGATATTCCTGTTGACCAGCCGCTCATTTTTATTCCTGATACTTCAGTGATGTCCCTAAAAACTAATTGTCCTTTGTTTAAGTACAAGCGGTTAGAGACCATATTGCCTGTAAAAAATACATCGGGAAGGCCATCATTATTGAAATCACCAATTCCAACACCGCCCCCATTATATACATATATGAAGTCAATGGTATTTAATGAGTCATTCTCAACAATTCGATTGTTGAAGGATATTCCGGATTGTGCTGATGTGATCTGCTCAAATGTTTTAATTTGCGGAGATTGTAATGGGTCGTCGGGTTGATCAGCCCTATTACAGGAATAAAACCCGCAAATTAGTATAAAGACTATTAAGAAAATAAGATGACGATTCATAGATATATTATTAATCGCAATATACTTTATGGCGGATATTAAATTGAAATATGGTGGATTAAATAAAGAAAGGCCAAAGCAGGTTTTTGTTCTGCCTTCAATTGGGGATTACTAAAACGCTTCCTTAATCTGATCTATAGAAACTCCGAATATTTTCTGCGTAATCTTATCCAGCTCCTGCTCATCTCCCCGGATATGGATTGTCGTATGTTGATGTTCCATGCTTTGTCCAGCTTCGAGAAAAGCGGCAGGAGAGGAGCTTTCCAACTCATAAAATGGCCCCAGTGCATTTCCGTCAACAGGTCCATCGTTGTAGGAATTGACTGCATCACCGGCAAAAGGTTCATCCTGCAGTTCCCACATAGAATTAACATAATCAGTAACTCCTTCCGGTTTGGAATATTGAATTATAGTTAACAGCTTATTCCCTTCATCATAACTTCCCATCACCGGTAATGCTCTTTTTGGATTTAAACCAATTTTACTACGATATTGTCCATCACCATTAAAATACAAAATACCATCACCGACAATTAGTCTGTCTTCGGGTACTTTACCAAAATATGTATCGTTGACTATTTGACCCAATTCGGTCTCAGGCCCTTTTTTGAAAGGAATAATTATAGTCGTTGCTGGAGAAGGATTAAACATCCCAAGTATCCAAACCGATAAAGCGCCGGTTTCCTTTGTCCATGGTGTTGTTCCCGAGTTGGTGATTTTATTGGTTGACCGGTATGCAACCGTGCTTAGATTTTCTGCTAAATTAATTGCCAAAATCCCATGAAACTCCTGATCTGATAAAAGCGCAATTGATCTTTCAACCTTCAGATTGAACTCTTTTCCACTGTAATTTTCAATGCTGAAATCCTTTTCAAATAAAGCATATTTCTCATTTTTGGAAACTAAATCAAATGGTTCCGTATCAATAACGGAGGGAGTCTGCCAGGTATCGAGATTGAATGGATCTCCTTTTTTAAAGAAAATAGAAAATTGACCTCCTTCCGGCCCCAGCCAAAACCTGTCCTCTCCCCCGACAGCATTGATTTTGTCAACGATCTTTCCCGATTCTATAAGTTTATAATTTAGCCAACCGTAGCTTAGCCCTGAACCGCCATTTGCCGTACTGGTCATCACCCTTCCCTGGTAGGCCGGACAAATTAATAATTGAGCATCGCCATCTTTTAAGAGGATGGTTTCCTGGTGTTTTGATAAGAAATTCAAATCATAACCGAATGTTCCCTTTTCTGGTAATTCCGTTTTTCCCTTTCTGAGTTTTGGACTACAGCTAAATGATAGGACAGCAATTGTGATGAACGCCAGGAATATGGATGGTTTCTTTAATAATATTTTATAACTCATTGTGATAAAATTAAGTGAATCTGCATAGTTTCACTTTACTAAGTCGGGAAATCAATTGATTATCGCCTTCTTTTTACCCTTGATCCCTTAAGGGAAAATGGCGAAAATCAACCTGGCTTCCCTGCCTCGCCGACAGGCGGGCTTTTGGGATTGGAGTAAAACAGGTTGATTTGTCGTCTTAGTAAAATAGTAATAGTGGCAATTATATATTTATTTCTATAAAGAAGCATTTTATTTAGCATTTACCTTTGTCAGTATAAGTCCTTTTATCTCACCCACCTCCGCATTGGGGATGTCTTTTGCTTTCAGGACTATTCGTTGATTTCCTTTATTAATGTGCAAATTTCCCATTGAGAGTTTCGCCCATTCTTTTTCATAAACTTCAATTCTCTTTATACGGTCCGGGCTTGGTAAATATTCGGGATCATGGGCGACAGTTATCTGAGCGCTGTTCGCATTTCCAGAATTCAGTGCTTCTAAAACTGAACCTTTATTCTCTTCAGAGCAACTGTAGAGCAGCTCCAGACTATATTCTGATGCCTGATCGACCACCACATCCCAATAAATGGAATCTACTGTTTTTGTCCAATTTACCAACCAGTCATGCGCCCATCCATGGCCTTCCATAAAATGGATATCGCCGGAAAAACCTGCTTCATGTGCAGGAAGATACGCACTTTTTTCTTCCTTAAATCCAATTCTTATTTCTGTTTCTGCTCTGAATTCTTCAGAAACATCGATAAACCAATTATCATAAGCCATAGCCAGTGATGCGGTAATCTCCTGCTCCTTGGTGGAAATATCTTTTCTTTGTCCGGGATCAACTTTCATATCAAATAACATAGTATCTCCTTTTTCAATTACAAAACGATACTGATCGCTTCTGGCTGCGCCATCCGGAATGATGGCTTCAGTAGATTTTTTGGTGAAAAACAGCCTTTCTTCCAGGGAAGTATCGTTACCTAATAAAATATCGCTTATATCCATACCATCGAGTGGTAAAGTTTCCGGAGGCTCCAAATCACATAGACTGATCAGGGTCGGTAAAATATCGATATGCCCAGCAATTTGAGGGATGGATTTCGCTTCTATTTTACCCTTCCATTGAATTATGCATGGTACCCTGACGCCTCCCTCATGAATGCTACCTTTGATTCCTCGCATTCCTCCATTGTATCTTTTCCCATTAGGGCCATTATCTGTCATGTAAATGATGATGGTATTTTCTGATAAATTAAGAGCCTCTACCTTTGCAATGATCTTCCCGACATTTTCATCCATATTTTCACACATACCATAGACCGCTGCATCTTTATCATTCAATCCCATGGCTTTGTATTTATCAAAATATTTATCTGGAACCTGGAATGGGCCATGAGGAACATTGTAAGGAATGTAGCAGAAGAATTCATCATTTTTATTTTTTTCTATAAACTTAATTGCTTCATCTGTAAGCACATCTGTGATAAATCCTTGTGTTGGAAAATCATTTCCATTATGCTCAAGTGTAGTGTTGAAATAGTTATTCCAATGCCCGGCGCAAAAACCAATAAACTCATCAAATCCCTGCTGATTTGGATGTTGGGGATAGTGGGCGCCATTGTGCCATTTCCCAAAACAACCTGTCTTGTAACCCTGATCCTGAAATATCTCGCCAATGGTAATTTCATCAGGATTCATATTTTCCAAACCCTTACTCACCCAGGATGTGCCGGTACGTAAATTGTACCTGCCGGTCAATAAGCTCGCCCTTGTTGGAGCGCAGAGCGGACTTACATAAAAACGATCAAATTGAGCGCTGCTCTTTGCCATCGAGTCAATAACCGGGGTTTGAAGCCAATTATTCCCATGCATGCTGAGGTCTCCCCACCCCTGGTCGTCCGTAAGGATCAGAATTACATTTGGTCTTTTTGATTTTTCCTGAACCTGCTCTTTTGGAGGGTTACAACAAACTGATGAACCAATAATTAGTAAAAAATGAAGTGCTTTATAAATCGGGTGAATTGACATTGGTAATAAAACGAGAATTTGATCCATTAAAAATAGATTATATCCTCATAATTAAAAAATTGAAGAGATCCACTATCCAAATCTGAGGGGGCCAATATTTAAAAATTATTTTTTTTCAAATACTTGGGTGACCTTTTTATCTTCCTGACATTAAAAGCACACGACACAACTACATACAGATGGCTGAAGTACAAAATCAATTGTTGAAAATCGAAAAATCAGGCGAAATGTTTGAAAGAGCCTGCGTGAGTTTTGATGTACACTTTACTTCCAGGGAAGTATCTGAAAACATTCAGTTTGGAATATTTATGCTGCTCATGGAAAAAGATGAAGAATTTGAAAAATATCACAATTCGACCAACGGAGTATTTTCATTCAGTTTTTCACCATTCAATTTGACAAACACAGGCAATCACATTTGCTGGATGGCGAACAAGACAATAATTCCAAACGGATCATCATCGACTAAGATCCAATTCAATAATGAAGTGATCACCCAGGATGATTTTTGCGATCAAAGCAAATACAGGGTTTATATTTTCGTGATGCCTGAAGTTCTATGCGGTCAGGCATGGACAAATGAAGTATGTATCAATTACAAATGATTTTATAAAGCGTCCTTTCAACTTCGACCAGACGACCAACCTAAATCTCTGTTGCAGAAATGTTTCAGGGATTTTTTTTTAGAGATTTTATAAAAAATCACTGCCATCCGGGGAAAATTTAATTTATGCCTACCTAACGGACGAGGCAGGCATTTTGAGACGTATGAACACTTTTCAACCAAACATCAAAAAGACCACCTCTTTGAAAATAGTATTGAAATTAGGCATAACTCATTGGTTTTCAATATCAATCCCCCTTGCCCCCTTTTCCAAGGGAGATTTAGGGGTGTGATACTTTTCAGAGTAGACTCAATTGAAATTTTTCTTCCTATGATTAAAATAAGATTTGTATATTTCCCAATTCCTTTATTCTATCTGAATTATGAAAGATGTAAAAGGCAAATTAGTGTTGGTGACAGGCGCTTCGAGTGGTATTGGATCGGCAACAGCAAAACTGCTTGTTGCTAATGGAGCAGAAGTTATTTTACAAGCCAGGGGAATTGATAAACTAAATTCAGTAGCAACGGATATTAAGGCTGAAGGTGGTTTAACCTATGTTTATGCAACCGATTTAACCGATATTGCCGCCACAGAATCTACTGCTAAAAAGATCATTGATGAGGTTGGATTACCTGATATTATAATCAATTGTGCAGGGGCCGGTGAATGGTTATCCATTTTCCAAACTTCAAATGAAGAATTTCATCAGATGATGGATGCTCCACATTTCGCAACAATACACACCATAAAGGCTTTTCTTAATCATTTTGTAAAAAGAGATTCCGGGCATATTATCAATATAAATTCCGCGGCTTCTTACTTTATCTACCCTGGCGCCATCGGCTATCTTTCCAGCAGATGGACCTTACGGGTTTTCACTGAGGCGCTTCAGGAAGAGTTGAGAACAACAAATATTCATGTATCTATGTTGGTAGCAGGAAAGGTTGATTCTCCATATTTCACAAACAATCCGATCAGTGCGGAGAGGATTCCAAAAATTTCTACTATGCTCATGAAAACCCTGACAGTTGAGCAAGTAGCTAAAACGATATTGAAAATTATTAATACAAGAAAAAAGATTGTGATAATTCCATGGGAAATGTCTCTGTCTGTTATACTGAATAAATATTTTCCGGGAATTTTCAGGACACTAAACAGAATGACTGGTTATGGCGGAATTACAGATGAGATCGCTGAAATAAAAAGGAAAACATAATCGGTTAAATTTAGATTTATTTCACTTATATAAAACTGAATAATCCTCATGAAAATTAAGTGCTTTTTAATAGTTTATTTATCCATCACAATATCCTGCATCAATGCAATTGCTCAGCAGAATTCAGATGTTGATATCATCACTAAAATTCAAAACCTGGATTCCGCATCATTATCATTTTCCTTTCATAATACATTGGATGTCAACAAT
>JAJRQT010000033.1 GCA_024280115.1 Bacteroidota bacterium
AATAGACTGAATATCTTCTCGTTATACTCTTCTGTGCAATAAATTAATTTCAACGCTGCCAATAATTCATCTAAAGCATTTTTACTTTTGATACTGATTCTAGCTTCTGAAATGGGTAGCTGACCTATGGATAATTGCTGTTCGAATCTTTTTCTCATTTATGAATCTATTTCTATGGTGGTGTCCAAAGATCCGCATCTCTGACCGTTAATAGCCTGAATATCTGCATTTTAACTGAAAAAACCTAATAAATATCGAAAAGATTCACATAAAAAATTGACCTTAATTTATTGATAATCTTTTAGTTACATGATTTAAAAGAGACACTAAGTATAGGAATACTTGCGGGAAGTACGGAATTATGGCTTAGAGTAACTTTATTTTTATCTGTTGGCTTTTCACTTTTTATTGTAATCAGTGTACCCGAACATTTTCTTAAAGAACACCTGTGGGACCATATTGTAAAAATGCATTTACCCAGGATTTTCCTCTGGACATTCGGAACATTATTGGTTTTTAGCCTCTTGATGAATTACCTGGATATACAAATCTGGTTGTCTGAAAATTTGTTAATGGTGCTAATTGTTGCTGTGCTGGTTGGTATAATTCCGGAATCAGGGCCTCACCTGATCTTTGTGACTTTATTTGCACAGGGCACAATTCCGATAAGCATTTTGTTAGCGAGCTCTGTCGCTCAGGATGGGCACGGTATGTTGCCTTTGTTAGCAGAGTCAAAAAAAGGCTTTTTAGCAATTAAATTTGTCAATGTAATTGTAGCTCTGTTAACGGGGCTTACTGGATATTTATTAGGTTTTTAAAAACATGAGACATCTGTAATATGGATGTATATAATAATAGAAAATTAAAAAAATGGATTTACGATTTGCATTCGCAGTTAATAAAAAGAACGAATTTGAAAATAAGCATTTTGGAGAAGCTGATAAATTTCTTATCTACAAATTTGAGGTGGATTCAATGAAAAAAGAGTCTGAAGAAGAAAATATATTTAAGATTTTTGAACATGGTAAAAAGCATGGAATCAAAAAAAAGGGAGAAGCTATTATTGAATTCTTAAAATCAAAAAATGTTAATATCCTGGTGGCGCGACAATTCGGGAAAAACATTTCAATGATAAATGCTCATTTTATCCCGGTTGTCATTTCGGGTGAAAAACCGGCTGGAGTAAATGAAATTTTAATAAAATATCTCAGCTGGATTCGCGAAGAATGGGAAAATAAAACTTCCGGATATAAGTTGTTCACGATTAAAGGCGGGATTTTAAAATCTGCTATTGAAGATAAATAAATATGAAAGCATCAGGGATTCATTGACTTTTTATCCCTTATTGAAAGTGTTGGTTAATAATTCAGATAACAAATTATTAATGGCCATCCGTATTACCATAGCCGGGAATATTATTGATGTTGTAGTAAACAAGAAATTTGACTTGATTGAAGATGTGATGAAGATTACGAAGCAGGGTTTTGCCATCAATGATTTTAATTCATTTGAAAAACAACTGAGTAGCGCCAAAAATATTCTTTATATTGGTGACAATGCAGGAAAATCTGCATTTGATAAAATTCCTATTGAAGAGTTAGGGGCACCTGTTGCTTATGTAGTTCGCGAGATTCCTGTAATTAATAATGTGAATTATGAAGATGCTTTAAATTCAGGTCTGTGGGATGTTGCTAAAATTAATTTGAATTGATGAAAGTATTGATGATTTATTGCAAGCATTTTGGCTATGAACCTACCATAAAAACACTGGATATAGCTGATGATCATGAAAAAAGTGAAAGCTTTGAAAATATTCAGATTGCCTTTATACAAGTGGAAGAGGAGGATATGGAAAAGGAGGGTGAAGTTGCAAAGAAATTATTGAAAAATTTAAAATGGATTTGCGGCAAAAATGAAACCAATAAAAGAGTTGTACTGCACTCATTTGCACACCTGTCCGACAGCAAAGCCAGCCCTGAATTTACGCAAGAATTTTTCAATAAAATAGACACCAGATTAACCAATGCAGGCTACAAAGTCTTTCAAACACCCTTTGGATATTTTCTTGATCTTCAAATAGAAGCACCTGGATTTTCACTTGCCCGTGTCTTTAAATCAATATAAGGTGCTCCCGTTGTTTTAAAATAGTACACGGTGTGGAAGGCTGGTTTTTGGGTTTCGGTGATATTATCTTTATCCATTTACTAATTGGAGACTGTCCATAATGTCCGATCTCTGCGTTACGTCTGCCTGCGGTAGGCAGGCTTGATTCTAAAAAACTCATTTACGTACATAAACTCCATTTTTTAGAAACTGCACAAGCCTTGACCTCGAACATTCTGAACAAACTCTGACATTATAGACGGGCTCTAATTAGAGTCTGTCCATAAAGTCCGCTATCTGCGTTACGCTTGCTCTCAAAATGGTCATTTACGAAATGTAAACTCACCTTTTTCGAGCTGTGCAAGCCTTAATAGCAAACTTTCTGAATCAGACAAAGAGTTTATAGACGGGCTCTAATTGGATATTATTACTTCCAATTTATCGGAGCAATTTTCCAGCATTTCCTTTTGAGAAAGCTTTAAAACGGGATGTATAAAATCCGGGGCTATTTCTGACATGGGAACCAAAACAAATTTTCGATTTTGATTTTCCGGATGTGGAACTTTTAGTTTCTCAGTATCAATTATATCATTAGCATAATATAAAATATCAATGTCGATAATCCTTGAATGCCATTTTGCATATCTTACCCTGCCAAGCTTTTCTTCGATTTCGTTAATTATTTTTAGAATAACAGCAGCTTCAAAATCGGATTCCACTTCAACAACCTGGTTTAAAAAATCGGGCTGATCTTCAATCCCCCAGGCTTTTGTTTTATAAACTGCGGAAGAATTAATAACCTTCCCAACAGTTAGTTCAATCAGGTCGATTGCCTCATTTAACAATCTCCTGCTATTTCCCAGATTGCTTCCTAATAATAGATATATTCCTTTCATCCTTTCAAAAACTCAAAAATAGAAATATGCTTTTTTAAATATAGATCATAACTTAATATTGTTAAAAAATTAATAAAATAGGATATGAAGTTTTTAAGAAATCTCCTGGCGACAATTGTAGGGTTATTTGTATTTACATTTTTAATACTTTTTATATTGATATTAATCGCCTCTTCCGGGGGGGGCGAAAAGGTTGTAAAACTCAAAGAAAAATCTGTGCTACACCTGAAACTCGACAAGCGAATTCTTGAACGGGAGGTAGAAGATCCATTCGAAGGTTTGCCAATGTTTGCTGATTTTAAAGAGGGAGGCATAGGACTGATGGAGTTTAAAGAAGCCATAAAGCATGCGGCTGAAGATGATAATGTGGAGGGTATTTTACTCGAAACACCAATTATCATGGCCGGTATTTCTACCAATATTGAAATACGGGATGCGCTGGAAGAATTCAAAGAATCGGGAAAATTTATCTACAGCTATAGCGAAATGTACACCGAAGGAGCTTATTACCTCGCATCCGTGGCTGATAAAGTTTTTATAAATCCCGATTTTTCCATGCTTGAATTCAATGGGCTCAATATTGAAAGTATGTATTTTAAAGGGATGTTCGAAAAATTAGAAATTGAGCCAATCATCTTTAGAGTTGGCGATTACAAATCCGCCACCGAACCCTTTGACCGTGCAGATATGAGTGAAGGAGTTAGAATTCGATACACTGAATTGTTGAATAATATTCATAGGAATCTGTTGGAAAAAGTAGCTAAAAGCCGTTCACTCTCCTTTGATGAGGTGAAAAATATCTCCGATTCCGCATTGGTGAATATAGAATCTGACGCCGTTAAATACGGTCTTGTGGACAAACTTGCATACAGGGATGAAGTCATTGAATTGATAAAAGAAAAGCTGGATGTAGAAGATGAGAAAGACATCCATTTCGTCAGTTATAAAAAATACAGAAACTCGTTTAAAAAGAGCATATCTTCAAAGAATCGTATTGCCGTGATTGTAGCCTCGGGTAATATCGTTCCGGGGAAAGGAGAAAACGACAATATCGGGTCAGTTAAATATGTCAAAGAAATTCATAGGGCGGCAAATGATGATAAGATAAAAGCCATTGTATTAAGGATAAATTCCGGAGGAGGAAGCGCCCTGGCCAGCGATGTGATGTGGAGGGAATTGAAGCTTGCTTCTGCAAAGAAACCTGTAATTGCCTCCATGTCTGATTACGCTGCATCCGGCGGATATTTCCTGGCAATGGCCTGTGATACCATTCTTGCACAGCCAAATACCATCACCGGATCAATTGGTATTTTCACCATGATTTTTAATATGAAAGATTTTCTTGGCAATAAACTGGGCATCACGACAGACAATGTAAAGACAGGACATTTATCTGATCTTTATAGTATGACTGGTCCGTTGAGTGAATTTGAAAAGCTTTACATTCAAAAAGGACTCGATCAGGGTTATAAAAATTTTATCTCAAAAGCGGCAGAGAGCCGATCGATGGATATTGATGAGATGGAACCAATTGCATCGGGTAGAATATGGACGGGTGATGAAGCGCTCAAAAATGGCCTGATCGATATATTGGGGGATCTCGATGATGCCATTGCGATTGCCGCCGAAAAAGCTGGTGTGGCAGATGATTATCGCATCCGTGTATATCCAATACAAAAAGACCCATTTGAAGAGATGCTGCAAGCGCTTTCGGGTGATTATGAGTCAAGCTTACTTGCTGAGAAATTTGATGCATTTTATCCATATATAAAAAGCCTTGAGACAATCAAAGAACTACAGGGAATCCAGGCGAGGTCACTGGTGAAGGTTGGTTTTTAGGTGATAACAGGTCATTTTATTATTGTTTTCTTTCCTTAAATGGGACGGGTAGTATTCACTTTAGATTCATGATATTAGCATTCTTATAATAGAAGTAAACATCCAAACCCGAACATACCCAACAATTATTCGCGGGTATGTATATAAAATATGAATGTATAAACAAGTTGAACGAAACCTCCTTTTAGTCGGTAAATTGAGAAGAAATGATTAAATTCTAGGACACTAAAATTTAATCATCATGAAAAAAAAGATTCATTAAGATTGCGATTTATCCGGGAGATGGAAATCCGCAATTACAGTCCAA
>JAJRQT010000034.1 GCA_024280115.1 Bacteroidota bacterium
GAAAATATGGAGGATTTTCTTTTGGCGGTCAACAGCCAGATGGTGTACGGGTACATAATCCTTTAAAAAAAGGGATTACATTTCCAAATGGGTCAAAGGCAGCCCTGCTACTCACCTTCGATGTTGAGGGCAACTACGGAAACGGAACTGGAGACGTAGATTTAGAAATTGCGAATTACAACCGGATTTGCACAAGGCTCGAGTCCAATGGTATTCGTGCAACTTTCAACATTGTTGGAAAAATGATCGAAGACTATGGCCCGGACTTTGTTCAACGTATGCTCGATTCCGGCTCCGAAATTGCACCGCATGGGTATGTCCACGATCTGAATAAAAGGCATGGCGGAGATAAGATCTATGCGGGACATTATGGCCCGGTTGAAAATGAGTCGCAGATCAGTGATGGGATTCGGGTTTTGGAGAAATATTTTCCAGGTTCTGTAAGCGGATACCGGTTGCCTTATGGTCATTTTAATGAATATTCATATGATGCTTTCGAAAAAGCAAAACTGAAATGGACCAGTAACCTGGGAATTGACGACTTTATCAACCCGGGCAATGGCTTTGGCACTCAACCCTTTCAAATCGGTCTTGGGAATAAAAAGTATGACATTGTGGAAATTCCGCTCGACAGCCAGACCTACGACTGGGCCATTTGGATGGCAGACGAAAAAGCCAATAAACCATTTGTGGATGCTGTACAAGCTTATTGCCAAAGCAGGAACATACAATATGAACGTTCACCCGCAGGTGGTGTAAATATTTGGCATCAACGCATGTTGGAGGCCATCGAAAATCAAAGTGTATTCACACTATTGTGCCATCCAACCAACCTCGCAGTTGTGAATACGAGTTGGGGAAATCCGCTTGAGCGATTTCTATTACCGGTGATAGATTTACTTGGCGAACTGAGCCGCACTAAAAAAGCATGGGTTTGTACCTGCGCGCAAATGGCAGAGTTTTACAGGCAAGTCAGCTAAGGAATTAGCCTCAATTAGAAATGCAGAAGAAATTATATTTGGGCGCACGGACGGGCTGTCGCTACTCGCCTGCTCCGCACAAACCTATTCGGGCTCAAACAGACCGCTCCATCCCTGGCGCAATATCGACTTACAATCAAACAGCAGGTGTCAAACCACACTCATTATAAAACAGGTAATTCGAGATATCCGTTTTGCAAGCAATTGTCTTCATTCATTGTCGCTAAATTTTTCTTCATTTTCACCGAACCCATTGAACAGGTATGATATTCACCTTGCCGATCAACCCGGATTCTACCAAATCCCATGAGGAAGCATCGAAGGGTTTATAATCAATATTCACGTAATTGATATCATGGTATTTTTTCCAATCAACGCCTCGTTTGTCAAGATCTCGCACGCGATTGGCAGATAGATTGGCGACTTCTATTTCCAATTTGTTTGTGCCTTCTTTCAAATAATCGCCGATCGAGGCGCTAAATGGATGTGAGAAAAGCACAGGCAGTACATGGTTGTTGATACGGATTTCGGCGCTCTCTTTTACCTTTTCAAATGATAAGCGGTAATCATCCGCACTAATATCTTTCATATCAAATTCAATGCTATATCTTGCCGTGCCGGCAAATCTTTTTGTTTCCTTATCCGCATTTTCTGTCCATGATTTTAGTTTTTCAGTGGAAAATGAATCCGGCAATTCCGGACCGCCCTCGATAAATTCGATATTCCATGTCCCCTTAACTTCCACAGGAACTCCTTTAGTTTTTATATAATGCCAGTTTTCCGGAGTACTAACTTTTTTATTAATTGTCCGGATGATCAACGATTGTCCCTGCGCCAGCTGAAGAAGTATCGAATTATCTTCTTTCAATATTGCCTTTCCGCTTTTCCCCGAGAGCGGATCAGTAATGACAACCTCCACTGCATCAACACCCAAAGTCATGAAATCATTTACATCTTTTCCGCTGTACACATTGGATATAAAATAGGTATGTCCGTCCTCGGTTTTTCTCCTGATAAAAGGAATGCCAAAATTAGAGAATTCTTCTTTGCTGATATCCCAATCGGAAAGTGTCGTTTTGAGAAGAGACTGATCGTTAAATGCCATGATTTTTATGTTGGGAGTATCAGCGGACTTTATGGTTGAATTTATCGTTTCCAATTGTGATTGCCGGTTTGGTAGATCGAAATAACCCGGAACTGATTGGGGCAGGTCATCGAGAAATATCACCCTTTCGCCGGCATCTGCCAATATATTGATGGCTTGCATAGTTTCTACAGGGATAAACTCACATTTGGGAATGATCAAGGTCTTATACGTATTTCCATGGGAATTAAAGCTGTTTTTGTCGATGGTATAGTCCAGCAATTGCTTGTCAGAAACATAGTCGAAGGCATATCCTAAACTATCTAATTCTACTGCGGTCTTATAAAAAGGAGTAGGCTTGAGCCAGTCCTCAATGTTGTGGACCGACAATTTGTACAAAATATCCATGGAATATCTTTTCCTTTTTTCAGTGGGATTAATTGGTGGTGTATGCCAAACATCTTGCATGGGAAAGTAAAGTAAAATGTCGTTGTCCGGATCACCTTCGCGCAAGGCAGTCTGGCAGCGTTCTACATATTTGTTCAAGGCCGGGAAGTGTCTGCTAAAACTGTTCGATGGAGCGAAATTGGTGGAGGCATAAAATAGCCATCCAGGCCATTCTGCTTCCTGCGGCGAATAGGCAATGCCATGATAAAATATGTGATTGACCCCTGCGAGGAGCAACTGATCCATCTCGGGTTTTACATGGGCAAGCGACACGCGAAAATGCTCGCGCAACCAGGTTGCAGACTCGCTGGACACAAGTGGTTTTCCCATAACGTGAGCTGCGGAAGAAGCAAATTTCGTTACGAACCGGTTGGGCTCAAATTCATTGACCAACGCTTCATCACGAGTGAAACCGGGGATTTTAAATTCTGTTGCGCCAAATGCTTCAGTCTCCGGGATATCTGCCTGTGCGTAAATATCCAGCCAGTTGCACGGCGACCCATGCCCCTGGTCCCTGAAAAGCAATCCGTTGGCATCAGCCCATCGTCGTGTAGCAGCCACAAATTCTTCATGGAGTTCTGCCATGGTTTGTCTATAATCTGCGATCACCCTAATGGAAAGTTCCCCACCTTCGCCAGTGAGTTCGGGCATGAATAGCCTTAAGTCATATCCTCTTTTTTTCAAAAATGTATCAAAAAGTCCATGTGTCCAGTCGGCACCATATTCATAAGAATCGTGGTATATCGACCGCACGTATTTTTTGAGCGATCCCTGAAAAACCGTGTCAAATCCATGTGTATAGGCGTCAAGTGCGGTGGGAGAGAAGGGGTCGAGCATAAAGCCCTCACCCCCGGGCGCAGGGCGCTTTACATTGTATGTCGGTCCGTGCATGCGGTGTATGTAGAGCGTATGTTTGCCTTGTGGCGCTTCCCAGCTAAGCCGTTGAGTGGCATCAACTTTATCAGAAATATCTATTCGCGACCCATCGGCTAGTACAGCCATCACGCTTTGTACTTTCGAATAGTCGTATTTGCTTTCAACTGCCAGGTTCAATTGTACGTGTCCACCTTCAATGTTCAGTTTCTCAATAAATCCATACATCAAACCCGTATTTTCATCCGAACCCGGGCCACCAAAGCACCAGCCTGTACCCAGGGTCATGTCGAGGCCTAAGCCTAATTTTTTGCATTGCTCACCGGTATAGGCCAGCATCTCGACCCATTCCGGCGACAGGTAATCTATGAATTTATCTTCTTCACCTTTCACTCCATAGATGGGCACGATGTGCAACCCGCCAATTCCTGCTTCTTTATATTTTTTGAGACTATAGTCAATATTCTTCTTGTCAACAGCGCTACCCATCCACCACCAATACGACCAGGGTTTGGCGTTTGTCACTTGCTCGATTTGATTTCGTTTAATATTGATGGCTGAATGTTCATCCGGAGTTTTAGTTTTAGAATCATGATCTCCACATGATACTATTGCTAAAGCTATAAGTAGTAAAATAAAAAACTGTAGTTGGTTAGAATTTGACATTGACATTATTTTTAAAGGGTTAATTACTTGTAGGTAGTACCTTAAAGGTAGGCAGGCTGGTTATCATCAACAAGAACTGAGTTTATTTTAATCTAAATTCGGTTTTTTATTTTGTTGGTCACAAGATAACAAAGGGGAAGTCAATAATTCATCAAATGAGAATGAACATTCTGATTGGGAAATGTTAGAAAAATTAATATTTCCCACTCTTTAAAAATATTTGAAAGCCAAAATTAATGTAGAGAATTCTATTATATCCTATAAATCCTTCTATTGCCACATTATTGTTCAAAAAATGAGAAACTCCAGCAGCGGCATTCCATGCGAATTTCCAAGATGAGGAGTGATAATTTTCATCATTTCCTCTATTATATGTAAACTTTCTATAATTATATCCGGCTGAAGCTAGTAAGAACGGTTGAGTTTTTCCTGATCCGAAATAATATCTGCCAAAGGGATTAATCCCTGTTACCAAGGATGTCCTGTTCTCTGAAAAGTAGCCAGAGAAATTTAAAGAAAGACCTACGCTCAAGTGATCAGAAAACAAATATCCGCCATTTGGAGTAATATTAAAAGAGGTTTGATCTTCATAATGATTGAACCCAAGGGTGCCTCCGGCCATCCAAAGACCTTTTGAGGATTGAGCTGAAGCCACCGAGAAAGACAAAAGAAAAAAAACGGTACAGATTATTCTGAATAATCCAATCACAAAATAATTATTCTTTCGCATGGTTCTTTTTGTTTAAGAAAATCTGAAAACCAAAATTGACAAAAGTTCCCCTGAATTTTGTGATGGGAGAATTGCTGTATCCTGCCATTACTTCAAGTGCAATATTTCTATTTATTAAATGAGATAAGCCTAGTGCCCCGCCTCCATAGTAAGAAAATTCTGAACGATCCTCAAAATCGTCATTATCATAAAATATCGAAAAGTATCCGATACCAAAACCGGCCATAATGAAGGGTTGAGTTTTTGATTTGCCAAAATAATACCTTGCAGTAGGTATCATATAATAACTAAAAGCATATCCATGCTCACTATTGGTATATTCAATATTTACCATTGCTCCAGCAGCAAAATTATCCGATACCATATACCCTGCCGTAGGACTGATGTATATATTTATATATCTATCGGGATTAATAAATCCATATCCACCAAGCATCCATTTACCTTTCGATACCTGTGCTTGAATAAAAGCTGTTGAAAAACCCGTGGTGAGTAATAATATGAGGAGTAGTTTTTTCATAGCATAAAAAGTGTCTCTTGAAAAGACTCAAAAATCATACCATCTATTAATACTATAAAGCATATCTTATTATAGAGATTTAGCTTCAATAGTTAAGTGAAATTATACGCAATTCTAATTTTTCTCTCCTTTTAGCGCCACACTCAGCGCTGCGTAATCACCTATCTTCTCGCCTAGAGCTGCGGGAACTATTTTGCACACAGAAGCAGCGCCGGGAATTACTTCTTTTTCAATGATTCTTCGTGCCGGTTCGAACAACAGATCTCCCAGTCTTACACCCATACTGCCAATTACAATAAGTTCAGGATTAAGTAGGTCAATCAAAAGGGATAAGCCTTTCCCCAAATAAACTCCACTTTTTTCCACTACTTCCAAAGCAAGTGCATCTCCGTTTTTTGCCCATTCTACTACATCTCGTCCGGTTACTTCTCCAACGGCTTTATACTTTTTTATCATTTCTTCCTTGCCGATTTCTTCCGCGAGGCATCGAAGTTCGAAAGACATCATTTGCGCCAGGCCAGTACCACTGCAAAATCCTTCGAATGACCCGCGTTTGTGATAGCCAATCGGGCCATCTTCGGCGAGGCGAAGATGGCCTGCCTCCCCACCGTAGTCATTGGTTCCGCTATACAGCCTTCCATCTAAAATCAGTCCCGCACCGAGACCTGTGCCAAAGGTGAGGAAAATAACATTATTGTATCCTTTTCCTGCTCCGAATTTCCATTCGGCGAGGGCCCCGGCATTGGCGTCATTTTCAAGGTATGCCGGTATTTTAAATTCATTTTGGAAAATATCCGTGATTGGAACATTGTCCCAGCCGGGCAGATTTGGAGGGGAGAGTATCAGTCCTGAGCGGCTGTTGAGCGGGCCCCCGCAACTGATGCCAATCGATTCAATTTTTTTTAATTTTATAAACTGTGCGGTATGTTCCTTCATGTGCACAACGGTGTCTTTCCATGCGTCTTTCCCTACGTCCGTCACAAACTGTATTCTGTCTAATACTTCTCCTTGACTACCTATTAAAAGGACAGCGGTTTTAGTGCCGCCTATATCAATGCCAACATAATATTTCTTTATGCCCATAATTCTTTAAACTTTATTATTTCTGTATTTTCTTCAAATTAGTGACTGGGGCTGTCTTTTTCAATAATGCTGTGAAATATTATTTAGGATCAATCGGTATATCTGGGGGAAAGATAATTTACCGTTTTTACATTAAGTTCGCTTCGCCCTTTTTCTTTGCTTGCCTGCCTACCGCAGACAAGCGTAACGCAGAAATCGAACATAATGGAAAGACTCTAATTAAAGATTTATAGAAGGCTAAGCGTTGCGTTGGCAAACAGAATAAATAGCGAATTTTTAGAGGTAAATGACTAATTTTGACTTTTTAAAATTTGAATTAGAGAACGATTTTTATAGATGTTTACAAAGAATTAAAACCGTACCCCAATCTAACTCATTTTTAACTTTTTAGAATTAGTTTTTCTGTATAATATTCCCTCATGGATATGTATATTAAATGCTTGCTCAAAATATTTTTTGTATATCATGTGAGTCAATGAAACTCACAATTTTAATGACCCTGTATGATTGAGTTTAAAAGATTAACTTCCCTTGATGTTTTTAGAGGAATCATTATCGCTGCCATGATTCTTGTAAATTTTCCAGGTTCCTGGGATGCGATGTATGCGCCATTGAAGCATTCAATTTGGGAAGGACTTACCCCAACCGATTATATATTTCCCTTTTTCATTTTTATTGTCGGTGTATCCGTCACCCTGTCCTTCTCAAAACAAATTGAGATGGGTAGAACTAAAATACAAATAGCCTTAAAAACACTGTGGCGAACAGTAAAGATATTTTCATTGGGAATGGCTATACGATTTTTACCTACACTCGATTTTAGCAGGATAGAACTTCCCGGAGTATTACAGCGTATTGCAATTGTATTTCTGGCTTGCGCCTTGCTTTTTTTATATTCGAACTGGAAAACTCAACTATATATTGGGATGGGAATTTTAATTGTTTATTGGTTGTCGATGATACGAATTTCCATTCCTGAATTTGGTGAAGGTGTATTGGAACCGGGTAAAAATCTTGCTGACTGGATTGATGGAGTAGTAATACCAGCTTTTCTACTGAATAAAAAAGGATTTGATTCAGAGGGATTTTATAGCACATTTCCTGCTATTGTATCTGGGATATCCGGTTTGTATGCGGGTAGAATAGTGTTAAAGAACAATAATAAAGAACAAATTATTATAAATCTGTTTGTCGCTGGCGTATTGTTGGTCCTGGCAGGATATATCTGGGGATGGTATTTCCCAATAATTAAGAAAATCTGGACAAGTTCATACGTGCTTGTCACATCGGGGTGGGCATACATAATCTTTGCATTACTGATCTGGTTGATTGATATACAAGGAATTAAAAAGGCACAAAACCCTGGATTATTTTTGGAAGCAACGCAATAGCCATTTATGTTTTGGCTGACATTTTTGAAACCATATTTATTAAATCGGGCCTTCGCAATAACATGTTTATTGGATTGCAAGATGTTGGGTTTAATGCAAAAAGTGCTTCTTTAATTTGGGCTTTATTTTCAGTTTTTATGTGTTATATATCTGCGTATGTGATGTATAAAAAGAAGATATTTATAAAGCTTTAACCAGGTTAAGGAAACTAAAAATTGCATTCTGTTGACAAGAGTGCAAAAAACTCCTTATTCCTATTTTATAAATTGAATTATCTGTCAAAGCATAAATTTGAAGATATTTTTTGAATTCTTTTAACAGGAGCCTTCTCTATACTATTCAATTAATTTGGATATAAAAAACCCGGGGATGGATTTATGCTTTGACTCTAGTCCCGGACAATTTAAATCAGCTTCGATACCCAGGGCACCCATTCTGGCCTTATTAGAGTATATCCGAAGATTACGTGATGCAGCGCCCAGGGTTTTCGTTTAGCTTTATCTGAAGGAATAGGTGAATCCAGGGCCATTGCGTATTCCATATAAATAGGTGGATCATCTTTACTGAGATGAGTTATCGGTGATAATTCTTTTATAATATTTTGCATTTCTTCGCTATTCAATTCTTCAAAACTATTCACAGGGAATATTCTTAAAAACGCCGGATTTTTATGGATAAATCCGCCCGGAATCGATATTTCCATCCATCGGCGATCGAAGGTGATTTGACCTCCCATGGTTGCGACACATTTCAATCTGGTCGATTCATGATCATCTTCATTGTCGCTGTCTGAGTCCGCCATATTCTCATGAAAAGATAACCACATACTCAACATGGCACCCGCAGAACCTCCATACGCGCCTATTTTAGTATTATCGATATTCCATTCCTCAGATTTTGATCTAAGAAATTGCAATGCACTTTTTACATCATAGAATGCTGCTGGTAGTGGATAATCCGGAGCAAGTCGGTAATTAATTGCGGCCACTGATATCCCGGAATTCAATAATTCATTGAGGTGAGTTCCCTGCAATTTTTCCTTACTTAATGCTTGAAACCCACCACCATGAATAAAAATTACCAGAGGAGTAGTGGTTTCTGATTCTGCTTTCCAGAAATCGAGAACATTCATTTCATGGTTCCCGTACGATATTTCTTTAAATGTAGGTTCCGGTTTTTGATTATTCGCGCCATATACATTAACATTTGCGTACGGGAAAACGAACATTATTACTGCGAGTACTATAATATAAAATCTCATGCTAATATTTTTCAATTCAAATTATTTCTTACCAGCTTTCAAATCAATCGATGTGGCTAAAGCTATAACTCTACCATCACTTCCAACAGCATTATAAAAATGATAAACAATACCATTCCACTTAATTACCCATGGTTTATGGGCATATTTACGATCATAGTCCTTTGAGGGGGCAATCAAATCATCTCCTTGCCAGTCTGTCCAGTTCACCAAGTCATATGAACAGGCAAAGCGATCAAATGCACCCGATTTCCAAAATGCGCCAAAGTAAAACATCACATACACCTCCCCAATCTTTGCAATTTGAGCATCACCACATATCCCTTTCTGCCTTGTGATCACTGGACCCGAGCCCAACCTTTGCCATTGTTTCATATCATTAGAAACCGCCATTCCTATACTTTCATAATTTGCGGTATCTCCCTTTGCGTTGTAATACATCACAAAAGGATAACCTGTGAGCTGCTCGTGATCGTAGATGATGGAGCTTTTATATATTTTGTCATTCTCAAACCACCGGGCATCGTCATCACCCGGAAGTAATACTGGCTTCGGTAACCTGGTCCATATCCCAGATTTGCCTAATGAACCGGAATTGGCCATTCCTACTCCTAAAATTCCTTTTTCATAACCTTCAGAGGCGCCTCCCAAATAAGACATCCAGTATTTACCATCATAGGTTCCAACTTCGTATTTACCGCCCCACTCAATGTCAACAAGAGCCATATAACCTGCTTTCTGGTTGGCATCCCAGGTATCTTCAGTAAATGAGAGCAGCTTTTCTTTAGTATGCCAATCGAGTAAGTTTTCACACTCTGCTAACCAGGTTTCATAACCTTTTCCATCAAATACGATATAGCTCATGAACCATTTATTCCCCGCTCTGAAAATGGTAGGACTGTCAACCAACTTGGTTGTATCAGGATGTTTGAGAACAATTCCATATTTGAATGGCGTTTTAATTTCCTCATAGATTCCAATCATTATATCCTCTGGGACCAACTTTTCTATTTCGTTTTGTGTTTGACAAGAAAAAATCAATAACCCATAAATGACTAGTAAAAATCCGGTCGCTTTCATTTTAGTATATATTTAGCTATTACAAAGTACTAAAACCAATTGGAATTGGTAGATTTCGAAGTCTGGGCCACTGGAAATTAATCAATTTATTTGTTGGGCTAATGGTTTATTCAGTCATACAACATTGCTTATATTTTTTACCGCTCCCACAAGGGCACTTGTCATTTCTTCCAATTTTGGACGAACTTGCAATACGGCCTTTCATATTATTTAATTTCACTTGCTGTCTTTCTGACAGATTCTCGCTATAGAGCAACCTGATTTTAGCATTTCTTAATCCGAATCTTATATTAAGATCTTTATATTTAGTACTCAATTTTTGAATTACCCAACTGTATTTTGACTCTTGTTTTTTTTTAGTCTTATAACTATAAAAAAGGTCAAGGTAAAACTCATCATCTTTAAATAACTGAATGTTTATATCAGTGCACTCGCAAAAGGGATTTTTACAATAATGATCAATAACCTCATATTCGATACCATCATTTTCAATTGTAAATATTTCACTTGCCGGATAAATACTATGAAAACTTATCAGAAGACCTTCATCATTCATTTGCTCGGCAGAAAATTCATAATTATACTCATGATCTTCGGGTTCAAACTCTATTAAATTAGTTTTCAGGAAATAATAATGATTTCGTAATTTGGACCAATCTTCTTCTGTCAGATTTTCATCAAGAAAATTCTTTAATTCTTTTGACTCGTGTTCATCGTACCACTCGTCGCCAGGGTGCTTCAATTGCTGAATTAGTTTTTTGTGAACATATATTTCTAAAATCTTCTTTGGGTCAGATGATTCAATATCGTTATAATCTGACTCTTTTCCTGTAACTAATACTAATGATTCTCCACAATCGCAATAGGGATTTGGACACACGGAGAAAGCAATGAATTGATCATCATATTTTCCCGAAACATTTAGTTTTATTATGCCATTTGCATTACTGATTATTCCCATTTATGTAGTTTTTTTGTTTGTGCCGGATTACTTTATTTTGAAAAATAATTCCCCTGTTATAAAATCAATTGACCAATTTACCAAAACATTAGAAACGGAATTTCCATTAAATTCTTTTTACTACGAATTTAATGGAACTTCATCAAAATAGAAGAAAGTCGTTGGTTAATTGGAAGACCGAAAAAGAAATCTCTCTCGAAATCAATTTACGATTAGAGATGACAGGTTCAATTCATGATTTAAAAACAAAGATGATGTCAAAAAAAAATCTCTTTAAAAATTGAACTTCAGAGAACGAATAAATAAAATAAAAGTATGAAGTCGAGAATTGAAATTTTACCAGAAAAGAAATTAGTAGGCAAATCGGTTAAAATTTCTTTGGCAAATAATAAAACTTTTGATTTATGGAAGAACTTTATGCCTCAAAGAAAAGAAATCAAAAATATTGTCAGTTCGAATATGTATTCAATGCAGGTTTATAATCAATCATTTGATTTCAATCCACACACAGAATTTGAAAAATGGGCAACAGTTGAAGTTTCTGGCTTTGATGATATTCCTATAGATTTGGATACTTTTTTACTACAAAGCGGACTCTATGCAGTTTTCATTCATAAAGGCTCAAGTACAGACAATAGTACTTTTAATTATATTTTTTCAACATGGTTACCAAATTCAGAATACTCTTTAGATAACAGGCCTCATTTTGAAATATTGGGTGAAAAATACAAAAACGGAGATCCAAATTCAGAAGAAGAAATATGGATTCCTATAAAACGGAAAGAATAGTCATTCCTTCATGACTAAGCGTCGTTTTTGACGATATAGGATTTTGCAAACCCTTTCTGAAGTATTAGCTTTGGACCTAACTCTCCTGTAAATGAAAAGCCTCCTCAATTTTTCAATCAATGCGTTTCCACTTTGGATCATCATCTGTTCCGTTTTGGCTTTAATCAAACCTGAAATATTTACTTGGTTTTCCGGTTCATTCATCACCTACGGACTAGGAGTCATCATGCTGGGTATGGGACTCACTTTAAATCCGGAAGATTTTAAAATTGTAATAAAATCACCAAAATGGGTCTTTGCCGGAGCATTATTACAATTCACAGTGATGCCGTTATTGGGCTGGGGGCTAGGGTACGTATTTCAGTTACCCTTACCATTTACAGTTGGATTGATCATTGTATCGAGTTGCCCGGGTGGCACGGCTTCCAATGTAATCAGCTACCTGGCAAAAGCCAATGTGGCACTTTCAGTTACCATGACGGCAGTTTCTACGTTGCTGGCTATTGTGCTTACCCCTCTTTTAACCACATTTCTGATTGGCGATAAAATTGAAGTAAGCGCATTCCAACTATTTTTAGGGACATTGAAAGTTGTATTGATACCCGTACTTCTTGGAGTAATGATGAATAAATATTTGCCAAAAATCACCAATAAGATATTGCCTGTAGCCCCATTAATTGCCGTTATAGCAATCGTACTAATCGTTGCCAGCATCATTGGGCAGGGGAAGGAGGAAATACTCAGTTCTGGACTACAGTTGATTGGTGCTGTTCTTACCCTGCATGTTTTAGGTTTTTTATTGGGATATTTAATAAGTAAACTCGTCACAAAAGAAAAACTTGTAAACAGAACAATATCCATAGAAGTAGGCATGCAAAATTCTGGACTGGGTGCTTATTTGGCCAGGGCTAATTTTGTCAATCCCGCAATTGCTATCCCATCTGCAATTTCTAGTGCAGTGCATTCATTGATTGGAAGTTTGGCAGCAGGGATATGGAGGAATAGATTGTAACGATGGCATTTTAGTGAAATGTTGTCTTATAGCGAATAATTGTTCATGGTCTTAAGCAAAGTGCAATTGGTGAAAGCTAAAAGATGGGAAAGCTTTTTAAATGGGTTTTGCTCTGCTGAAGTTTTTCGAAGAATGAAAAAATCACACATTTTCATCCACCTGAAACGACAAGGCTCCAGAGGGACATTTTCTGACCTGGTTGATGATGTCTTCCCTAAGACCGCCTTCCATATTTATCCATGGAATTTTCCTTGGATCAAATACTGAAGGTAATCCATGAGCGCAATTAGCCGAGTGCATACATTTGTCAGGATTCCATCTGATTACTAAATCTTCACTTGTGTAGGTCTCGATTGGTTTATTCACGATTATCAGCTTTAGATAATTAAACTGAATTTACTGTATTGTATTATACGGCGTCTCGGATTTTTGACACATATTCATCAATAAATTCAGCTTTTCTTTTCAGCCTGTATTGCATTATCCAACGCGGATGCGGCAGAGGTTCTACTCTTTCAAAGAGTTGGTGTTTTTTGTTTAGATACTGTAAGTATTTAAAGTTCTTTCCTTTTCCCATACTAAAGGCTATTTTCCTAATACCTCCAATTTCAATCTGCAACTGCAATGATTTGACCAGGTATGGCTCTAATAAATGCTGCAACTCCGGGATGTCATAATAGTTAAGATTCACACCGTTTTTCATGAAGCCAAGAGGAGAGACACTTGTGAAAAAAACTTTGTTATAAAATGCTTCTGCTCCACCAAAAGCATCGATCATTTCATATACAAAAACAGAGGAAAGCTCCTGTCTTTTATTTAGTTCATTGGGAATACCGCACTTTTCATCCAATCGAATCGGATCAGTAAACGGAACTCCTGTCACCCCGGCGCCAAACCTGCCCGGATTGATGCCAATGAGAAATAATCTCGGATGAGTATCGCTATAATATTTTTTATAAAATGTTTTGGAAAGATTATAGGTTTCTTCGACCAGAAAAGGATTCATTATTTCAACTTCATGAGGCAATGATTCAGGAAAATCCAGTTGGTCTATAAAGTTGAAATAATTTTCCTGAAATGTCATTTGTTTAAATAGTTCGATGCTTTAATCTATAACAATATTTTGTAAATCGGGAATTGCCACTTACTTCCTGAGAGATAATAAATTCTTTATCTATCGATAGCTTTAGCTAATTGTCATAAATTTAACATAAAATTGCTCATGTCAAGACGTTTATGATTCATCCTTAATTTCATTGAGCAAAGGTTCGATGTTAGAGTAATCTCTGATGATTTTTATTGTAATTAGGGCAAGAGGAATGGTAATAATGTTAGAAATCATACTTGCTACAGTGCTTACGGTGAAATCATCAATAGTTTCAGCTTCCATTGAAAAGCGAAAAATGAATTGGCCTAAAATATTACTAATAATCCAAAACGTCCACCACATAATCAAAGAACTCATCGTTAAGTTTTCTTTGACGTTCAATCCCTTTTTTATTAATAGTTCTTTCGTTTCCTGGAATAATTCTTTCATTATCTGAAATGGCCTGTACAAATTTAGAATTGGGACAAACAAACTTCCCGCTGCCCAACTTTCTGAATATGAGAGGTAATTTACTTTTGTATGAAGATTAAAGTACGCTCTTCTAAACCATTGAATAAATGTTATTGATGAAATTAAATAAACCATCATCTCAATAATTCCAACAATTTGTTCTCTCGCATCATTTGCGATGGCTCTATCGGTTGAAATTTCTCCGCCAGATGCAGTGGTTTGAAGTAGATCATATTGGAAATAACCAGATATTAATGAAACAATTCCCATCGCTAAAACAATCCATATTAGAACTATCGCATTCTGAGCCCTTTGCCCGTTTGGTTTTAAAGTTCCCATTTTCTTTCATTCAATTTATGACACATTTTGGTTAAAGATCAGTTGTGTATTTTTCACTTACATTTTGCCAATCTAACTTAAAATTAGTGATCAAATAGTAAATCTAAAGATACCGGTTTAGCGTCATAAAGTTTGAACTGATAATGTGCTAAACATCACCGTTGTGCTGTAATCTTGAATAATTGAAATAAATATGGATTTTAATTACTGGCGTTAGAGAAAAATTGAAATCATAAGAAAATATAGCCATCTGGTATTCAAGTGACATATTTACTTGAATTTGAAAGACAACCCCTTATTTATAACGTTATAAGAACATAGCGTAACGCATTGACTATCAGCCTCAATCACCCTATCCTCCCTGCCTACCAGACTCATGTCAATAAATTAAGCCCCGAACGTCATCGCGAGGAACGAAGCGATCTCTAATTTGGAGCATTTGGGTTCAACTATACAGACTGCCACGCTACACTCGCAGTGACGGAAAGCTTGACTAATTGACATTGGCCTACCGGATAGGCAGGCTTTTCCAAGGGGGAATTAGTCAGACGACACTATATTTTAATAAGAACTTTATTCAATATTATAAAGGTTCAAAGGAGACCTGATTCACAAGGATTGTTTAGATTAAACTATGTACAACGAGTCCGCTTCTCAGTTTTGGTTCAAACCAGGTGGTTTTTGGAGGCATAATTTTACCGCTGTCCGCAATGTCAATCAACTGCTGCATCGAAACAGGATAAAGGGCAAAAGCAACTTTCATCTCGCCGTTATCAACTCGCCTTTCCAATTCTCCCAAACCTCTAATTCCACCGACAAAATCAATTCTTTTGTCTGTTCGGAGATTTACAATTCCTAAAACAGGATTTAAAATCTGATCGGAAAGTATGGTAACATCCAGTACGCCAATCGGGTCATCATCATTGTAGGTTCCCTCATGGGCTTTCAGCGAGTACCATATACTATTCAGATACATCCCGAATTCATGAAGATTTGATGGTTTGAATGCCTCCGACCCAACTGACTTTACGTCAAAGCTGCTTTTTAATTTGCCTATAAACTCATCTTCCGTCAGGCCATTTAAGTCCTTTACTGCCCGGTTGTAATCAATGATGTTCAACTGATTATCAGGGAAATGAACAGCAAGAAAATAATTGAAAGGTTCCTCCCCGGTATATTCCGGGTTTTCTGCTCTCAAATCTTGTCCGACCAATGCGGCTGCGGCAGTCCGGTGATGACCATCAGCTACATAAGTAGCGGGAAGTTTGTCAAATTCTTCAATGATCTGTGTCGATTTATCGTCACTGACAACCCAAAATTCATGTCTTATCCCATCCTCAGAAGTAAAGTCATATTCCGTCGGGGCCTGCATTACCTCTTCGACTAATTGGTCTATTTTGTCAACAGCTGGATAGGCGAAAAATACCGGTTCGGCATTCATACCGGAAACCCGTACATGTTTTTTCCTGTCGGCTTCCTTGTCCGGCCGGGTAAGTTCATGTTTTTTAATGACATCTTTGAAATAGTCGTCAATAGCTGCTGCGGCAACAATACCCGCCTGGGTTCTGCCATTCATGGTCAATTGATAGATATAAAGGCTTTCTTTTTCATCCTGAAAAAAGACTTCTTTTTCCATTAGAGCAGCAAAATTTTCCTTCGCTTTTTCATAGACCTCCGGAGCATGGGGATTTTGATCCGGTGGAAAATCTATTTCAGGCTTCACAACATGTAAAAATGATAACTGGTTGCCTTCTGCTTCTTTTCTTGCCTCTTCAGTATTGAGCACATCGTATGGCTGGCTGGCTACGAGATGTGCTTTTTCCTTCACGGGTCTCAGCCCCTTAAACGCTTTAATTATTGCCACGGGAAATTATATTTTTAATTTATCTATTGTACTGGAGGCAAGAGCCTTACCATAATGATCCCTTCAATATTCCGGATTTTTTTCACCTGTTCCTCAGAAACATCATTATCTATATCAATGATATTATAGGCAATATCGCCTCTGTGCCTATTCAACATATTTGCAATATTAATGTTCTCATCAGCTAAAACGGCCGTGATATTACCAACCATCTTTGGAATATTTTTATTGGCAATTATCAGCCTGAAGCCACCATTCCTGGCCATTCCTGTGTTGGGGAAATTGACTGAATTTTTAATGTTTCCGTTTTCGAGGAAATCTTTTATTTGGTCAACAGCCATTACCGCACAGTTGGATTCGGACTCCGGCGTGGAAGCGCCAAGATGCGGAATGCCTATAACTTTATCATGCTTTAATAATTCTTCATCCGGGAAATCCGTCACAAATGAGGCGACCTTACCGCTTTCAAATGCTCCGAATAGATCTTCCTTATTTACCAGTCCACCACGGGCAAAATTCATGATCCGTACACCGTTTTTCATAACCTCGAATTTTGATTTATTAAGAAAACCACTGGTAGAATCAAGCAGAGGAATGTGTAAACTAATATAATCTGACTGGCTTAACAGGCTGTCCAGACTGATTGCCTTTTCCACATTTTTAGATAATGCCCATGCGGAATCAATGGAAATGTATGGATCAAATCCGACCACTCTCATGCCAAGAGCTTCCGCTGCGTTGGCGACCAGCATTCCAATCGCCCCCAGGCCGATTACGCCAAGAGTTTTTCCATATAATTCCGGCCCAACGAAATTTGATTTACCTTTCTCCACAAGCTTAGGAACATCGTCGCCCTTGCCAATCAGACCTGAGCCCCAATTAATGCCCTGCACCAGGTTTCTGCTTGATAGAAGCAATGATGCAATCACCAATTCTTTTACCGCATTGGCGTTGGCACCCGGAGTATTGAAAACCACGATACCTTTATCCGTACACTTTTCAATGGGAATGTTATTTACTCCGGCACCGGCCCTTCCAATGGCCTTTAGATTTGGTGAGAATTCAATATCGTGCATCTTTGCACTTCTCACTAAGATAGCATCTGGTGTCGCAAACTCAGATGCTACTTCATAATGATCCATAGGAAATCTTTGCAATCCTACTGCGGAAATTTTATTTAATGTCTGTATTCTAAACATGATAATATGGCAGTTAAAAAAGTTATTTGTTTTTAAGTTCAAAATCTTTCATGAAGTCCACCAGCGCTTTCACACCTTCAGTTGGCATGGCATTGTAAATACTCGCTCTCATACCTCCAACGCTTCTATGGCCTTTCAATGTTTTCAATCCCGAGGCTGCAGCTTCTTTGATGAATTTAGCATCTAGTTCTTCGCTGGTAGTTACAAACGGGACATTCATTGTTGACCTTGAATTTGTGGCAGTAGTTCCGTTGAAAAGCTTTGAATTATCGAGAAAATCATAAAGCCATCCTGCTTTCTCTTCATTTATTTTCTGCATTTCAGCAACGCCGCCTTTTGCGATTAACCATTCAAAAACCAAACCTGCTACATAAACTGCATAGGTCGGAGGAGTATTGAACATAGAGCCATTATCCGCATGGGTTTTGTAATTGAACATTCTTGGGCAGATATCCAGTTCATTACCGATCAGATCTTCGAGCACAATTACGATAGCAACCCCTGCCGGGCCAATGTTCTTCTGGGCTCCGGCATATATGATTCCAAACTTAGATACATCGTACTCCTGAGCGAGGATATTTGATGACATATCGGCAACTAATGGCACGTTGCCCACTTCGGGTAGTTCTGGAAATGTAGTGCCATAAATGGTATTATTTGTAGTGATGTGAACATAATCAGCTTCCGGGTCGAACATGTCATTCGAGATCTCCGGGATATAGTTAAATGTCTGGTCTTCGGACGAAGCGACAACATTGACTGTCCCATATCTCTTTGCCTCGGCGATGGCTTTTTTAGACCATGCCCCGGTATTGATATAATCCGCCTTTTTCTTATCAGAAAACAAGTTCAGTGGCACCATTCCAAACTGGCTGGAAGCACCTCCATGTAAAAACAGTATTTTATAGTTATCTGGCACCGACATCAGAGACTTCAAATTTTCAATAGCCCCGTTAAAAATTGCCGTATATTCAGGAGATCTGTGACTCATCTCCATTACAGACATTCCGTTACCTTGATAATCGACTAAGTCTTTTTGTGCTTTTTCGAGCACTTCAACCGGTAATGTTGCCGGTCCCGCAGAAAAATTATATACTCTTGGCATTTGAATAATAGTATGATGGTTTAATAAAATTATTAATTTGAAATGATGGAAGAAGCTGAAAAGCAAGCAGCGAATTGCTTCCTACACGAAGCCGGGTTACCGGCAAAAGCGTTGGATAAATCTGTGGGAAATGATGAATTTGAAACAATTGGGTTGAAACATTTTTCGATCATTCTCCTGTCAATAGTTTGTTGCTGTGCTATCTTCATGACTTCCGAATTTGGACTATATTTTTTAATAAATAAGACCAATTTTAAATGATGCTGCGAAGATCAACCTTAATCTTGAAAGATTCAAGATTTGAAGAATATAAAATGTGTAAAGAGTTTGTTTTTTAATTAATGGGAATTATCATGTTATTCGATTTCTGAATTTCAGTAAATTTATCTTTCATTATTCAGATCAATATGTGGAAATGCCCTCAATGTAAACGGACTTTTATAACAAAAAATCAATGGCATTCTTGCGTAATAGTAAGTCCTGAAGAGATTTTTATAAACAAACCCAGATTTGTAAAGGAGTTATACAATGAAATTTTAAGGAGATCCGCCTCATTTGGCGATATAAAGATAGATACCACATTGAGTTGCTTATATCTTGTTGGGAAATACAGATTTCTTGCAGTAAAACCTCAGAATCAGGGATTGATAATAGAATTTGCACTGGACAGAAATGAAGATATTTTTCCTGTAATCAAGACAGTCCGGATAAGCAAGAATCAGTTTGTCCATCGCGTAAAACTTGATAGCCTGGAAGATTTAAACTCACAGATAATGTCCGGGATAAAAGAAGCTTATTTTTTAAAAAACAGGTGAGTATGGATGATAAATTATCACCAGCAAAAAAGTTATTATTACCAATCTCTAATTTCATCTTCCTCCTATTATTGATCAATTAAAGAATTGCCCTTATATTCGATCGATAAAATGAAAATTTATGGAGATTGAAGAATTCAGGAAAAACGGATATAAGCTTATCGATTGGATTGCGGATTATTATAGTGGTATTGAGAAATTTCCAGTGAAATCACAGGTTAACCCCAGGGAAATATATAACTCGATACCTGTTGAAGCACCTGCTGACTCAGAAGATTTCGATGAGATTTTAAAAGATTTTGACGATAAAATATTAAAGGGGATAACTCACTGGCAACAACCCTCATTTTTTGCCTATTTCAATGCAAACACAAGTTTTCCATCGATTTTAGGTGAGTTATTGACTTCCGCTATTGGCGCCCAGTGTATGATTTGGGATACCTCGCCTGCTGCGGCAGAGCTGGAAGAAAAGGTTTGCGAATGGATAAAAAAGGCCAGCAATCTTCCGGGAGATTGGCATGGGGTAATTCAGGATACTGCATCTACAGCAACACTTTGTGCATTACTTATGGCCCGCGAAAGACATTCCAATTTCATGGTCAATAAAAGCGGATTTGAAGCCGGGGCCAGGTACATTATATATTGTTCAACTGAGGCGCATTCTTCGATCGAAAAAGATGTTAAAATCGCAGGATTTGGGAGTGATCAAATTAGGAAAATTGCTGTCGATGATCAGTTTGCCATGATTTCGCAAGCGCTTGATCAGCAGATTCAAAAAGATTTAGCTGAGGATTTCATTCCGCTCTTTGTTGTATCTGCTGTAGGGACGACCGGCTCTCATGCCATTGATCCGGTGAGCGCAATCGGTGAGATTTGCCGAAAACATGGTCTATTTCATCATGTGGATGCGGCCCATGCTGGAAATGCAGCTATTTTGCCGGAATTCCGATGGATGCTCGATGGTTTGGAGTTGGCGGATTCCTACGTTTTCAATCCTCACAAATGGATGTTTACAAATTTTGACTGTTCCCTGTTTTATACGAACGATAAAGAGACGCTTATTAAAACCTTTGAAATACTTCCAGAGTATTTAAAAACAGATTCTGGAAAAGAGGTTAACAATTACAGAGATTGGGGAATTCAGCTTGGTCGCCGGTTCAGAGCGTTGAAGCTTTGGTTTGTATTGCGGAGCTATGGGTTGGAGGGCATCAGGGCTAAGTTCAGAGAGCATATCAGCCTCACTCAGCAATTTACTCAACAGCTTAAAGATGACGGGAGATTTGAGATTTTAGCTCCTGTCCCATTGAATCTTGTGTGTTTCTGGTTTAAACCTGTGGGAGAAGTTTCATTGGAAAACGTAAATGAATTGAATGAAAAGCTGGAGCATTCAATTAATAAAACTGGAAAAGCATATATTACTCACACAAAATTGAATGGAAAATACACACTTCGGGTTTGTATCGGTCAGACCAATGTAGAAAAAAAGCATGTCGATGATTTATTTAAATTGTTGACTGAGCAGGTGGAGATTTTATAGAAGATTATTTACTTTATTGAAGTTGTTTTTTAACATAGACCTTGATATAGAAATATATCAATTTACAGAATAATCAGTATGAATACCATTAATAGCTTTTTGTTCGCTTCAGCTGCGACCATTAACCCATTGCGCAAACGTTTGACTGGATTCATCACGAATAATCAACTATGTTTACTTATTCCAAATTCCATTGGATGCTCGCGCTTTGATTTATGGATTTTATTTATTTGACACAAAACCTAAAATTATAATCACAATGAAAAAAATACAATTAACCTTTAGCATTCTGGCTATTTTTGTCATAGGTGCTTGCGCTCCAGAAAAGAAGAAGGAGGAAGTAAAACAACAGTACACAGCTGATTATGCCTCTTTATCAAAGCACAATCGGCAACCTGATTGGTTTCAGGATGCGAAGCTGGGCATATATTTCCATTGGGGGGTTTACTCGGTCCCTGCTTATGCCACGGAATGGTATCCACGGAAAATGCACTTCGAAGATGATATTGTATATCAACACCATTTGAAAAAATATGGCCATCCTTCCGAATTTGGCTACCACGATTTTGTGCCGATGTTTAAAGCAGAAAATTTCGATGCAGAAGAATGGGCGGAATTATTCAAAAAGACCGGCGCAAGATTTGCAGGTCTGGTAGCTGAGCATCATGATGGATACTCAATGTGGGCAAGTAAAATAACACCGTGGAATACTTTGGAGACCGGTCCGAAGAGGGATATTCTCGGCGAACTCGAAAAAGCCATACATGGCAGGGATATGAAATTAATTACAACTTTTCATCACGCCAGGAATTTGCAACGGCACGATTCCATTCCGAAGGGAAAAAGTAAACGGGCATTTGGAAGCAGCCACTATCCATTTTTTACAGGAATGCCACCAACTTCGGATGATGATAAGTTAAAATATATGTATGGGAATATCCCGGAGGAGCAATGGCTGGAAGAAGTGTGGTTAGGTAAATTGAAGGAAGTAATCGATAATTATCACCCCGACATCATTTGGTTTGATTCCTGGCTCGATCAGATACCGGAGCAAAAGCGACAGGAATTTGCTGCATACTTTCTCAATGAAGCCGATAAATTAAATAAAGAGGTGGTGATTGTCAGAAAACAGGAAGATCTTCCGTTGGATTTCAGCTTGAACGACCTGGAAAAATCTCGGATGAACCGGATAGACAAACAATCATGGATGACGGATGAAACAATTAGCTATGGAAGCTGGTGTTACACGGAAAATTTGAGGATCAAACCAACAAAAGACCTCATTCATGTATTGGTCGATATTGTGAGTAAAAATGGCGTCTTATTATTGAATATCTCACCGATGGCCAACGGAACCATTCCTGAAGATCAAAGAAATGTATTGTATGAGATCGGGGAGTGGCTCAATGTAAATGGAGAGGCGATATATGAAACCAGGCCATGGATTACTTTTGGCGAAGGGCCAACAAAGGAACCAGAAGGTCATTTCAAGAATCACAATGCATTTTCGAAGCTGGTTTATTCCAATAAGGACATTCGTTATACCAGCAAGGGGACTACAGTTTATGCTACATTCTTTGGCTGGCCCGATGGAAAAACAGTGCTTTTAGAAACATTTGCCAAAGGAGCCGCCAGTGGAGACTTAAAAGTCAATACCATTTCATTGCTCGGATATGATGGTGATATTAAGTGGGAAATCAAAGAAAGTGGCCTGGAGATTTCATTGCCTGATGAAAAAGTGAATGAAATGGCTATTGTTTTTAAATTGATTACTGAAGTTTCATTGCAATTGAAAGAAAATGATTAAAATCGATGCACATCATCATTTATGGAAATATGCTCCAGAAACCCATGACTGGATTGACAACAGCATGGGGTTGTTGAAAAGAGATTTTTTGCCAGAGCATCTTCATGGTGAAATACAGTCTGCAGCTTATCATGGCTGCGTTGCAATTCAGGCAAGTCAGACTGAACAGGAAACAGATTTTCTGATTCAGGAAGCTGAGAAATATCCATTTATAAAAGGTGTGGTGGGATGGTTAGATCTGAGAGATTGTTCTCTTGATGAGAAGTTGGAGCATTATAGAAAATTTCCGGTGTTAAAAGGGCTTAGGCATGTTGTTCAAGATGAGCCGGATGAGAAATTTTTATTGAACAAAGATTTCATGAGGGGGATTTCACTGCTTGAAAAGTATGATTTTACATATGACATCCTGATATTTCCAGAACATTTGAAAGTAGCTAATGAATTTGTTAAACATTTCCCAAATCAGAAATTCGTGCTTGACCATATTGCCAAGCCGACTATTAAAAAAGGAGTCATTTCTCCATGGAAGGAGGACATTTTAAAATTGGCGGAAAATAAAAATGTGTATTGCAAAGTGTCTGGTATGGTGACTGAAGCGGATTGGAACCATTGGAAATATGAAGATTTTATCCCTTATCTGGATGTGGTTTATAAGGCTTTTGGAGTTGATCGACTGATGATTGGTTCTGACTGGCCGGTTTGTAATCTGGCCGGATCTTATAAAGAAGTTATGGAAATTGTTGAAAATTATTCACCTAATGACGAAGCAAAGGAGAAAGTGTTAGGAAGTAATGCGATTGAGTTTTATGGATTAAACGTACCCGATGGAAAAATTACAATATAAAGCTGAACTCGGCAAAACCGGGTTGATGATGCCTCCCATTATATTCGGAACCAGCGCACTGGGTAATTTATACAAAGTGCTCACGGATGATACTAAGTTGGGGATAATGTATAATTGGTTTAAATGGGTGGATGCTCCTGTAGTGATCGATACTGCGGGTAAATACGGCGCAGGACTTGCCCTTGAAGTAATTGGAAATGGACTAAGAACGCTTGGCATTAAACCTGAAGACATCATTATTTCCAATAAATTGGGATGGCTGAGGACGGAACTAATTACGGCTGAACCGACTTTTGAAACCGGTGTTTGGGTTGATTTAAAAAATGACGCAGTCCAGAAAATAAGCTATGATGGAATAATGGAGTGTCATGAGCAGGGATTGCAATTGCTTGGGGGTGATTATAATACCGAGTTAGTATCAGTTCATGACCCAGACGAATATCTAGGCCAGGCCAGAACTGTGTCACAGCGAAAGCGACGAATGGATGATATCCTTGAGGCTTACCGGGCATTATTCGAGCTTAAAAAGCAAGGGAAGGTTGCTGCCATAGGCATTGGCTCGAAAGATTGGAAGATCATCAAATTGATCTCAGAAAATGTAAATTTAGATTGGGTGATGCTGGCTACAACTTATACCATAATGAGCCACCCTAAAGAGTTGATTGATTTTATCAATGACTTGGCTAAACAAAATATTTCAGTTATAAATTCTGCGGTTTTTCATAGCGGATTCCTAACAGGAAGTGATTTTTATAATTATGTGAAGCTTGATCATAGCTCACCAGAATCTCAACATTTATATGAATGGCGAGATCAATTTTATAAAATTTGTGAACGGCACAATGTCACTCCTTCAGATGTATGCATTTTGTTTGGGTTATCACATCCGGGAATTATTGGAATAGCGCTAAATACAAGCAGGCCGCAGGCAATAGAAAAAAATGTTGCATTAATGAAAACAGCTTTGCCGCAAAAAATTTGGAAAGACTTAAAAAATATCGGATTAATTGAAAAAGACTATGATTATATATAATTACATTAATTCTTGTTTTTTAACCTTGTATATAATCGAACTCTTAATTCTGTAAGTGTACATTTTGTATCAAGACCGATAGTTTGACGAATTACATCCGTTATAATCAAAACACAATTTGACTTTAATTATTCTTTACGCTATCTGAAATGGGAACTATCTAAAGATATTTTTGTTTTCAATTATATAAAAATGTTTTTTTATTACTTAACTGCCCGAAGTCAATGGTTTGGATTCCATTTACTTTTCTCCCTGATTCAGGTGCCTCAATAGCGGTTTCTCTGCATTTTTTCAAAAATAACACTGCTTTAAAATCCAGATAGTAAATGATCATTCCCTGCCGAGGACCTTAAATTGATTTTTAGTCAATTGATTTAAATTTTTTTTTTCAATCTACTTAACACTCAAGCCATGAAAAGTAAAATCATACTTTCAATCTTCATATTTTTTGTTATTACAATTATGGTGCTCTTTGTCAATTGTGGATCTTCTGAAGAAGAAGTTGTCCCAAATAAAGCACCAACATGTGCGATCACAAATCCAGCTAATAATGCGGCAATTGAATTAGGTACAACAGTTCAGATAGCCATATCCGCTACTGATGTAGATGGATCCGTAAGCAATGTAAAAATCAGTATTGATGATGTGAGCACCACGACGCTTCAATCATCTCCTTATACATATGACTGGAATACTTCCGGTGTTACTCCAGGTCAGCACAATATCAAAGCTGTGGCGACCGACAATGGAGGTCTTTCTGCCACAGGGCAGATTGTCGTGACAGTGACGGCTGATGCGCCTACAGTAACTACAGCCGACATCACTGAAATCACAGGAACAACAGCCACAAGTGGGGGAAATGCGACAGATGATGGCGGCATAAGCATCACGGCCCGGGGAGTGGTCTGGGGAGCATCAAGCGGGCCCACCCTTGAAAGCAACGCAGGGTTTACTGAAGACGGAACAGGTACAGGGGCATTTACAAGCAGTATCACAAACCTGACCGCAGCGACAACTTACTATGTAAAGGCCTACGCCACCAACAGTGAGGGAACTGCATACGGCGAGGAGAAAAGCTTTATTACAGCCGGATTGCCAACGGTAGTCAATGGGGAGGCATCTGATATCACACATGAATCTGCCATTTGTGCCGTAGAAATTACCAACGATGGAGGAACGGAGGTAACTGCACGTGGTTTGGTTTGGAAGACAGCCGGAGGGACTCCACCAACCCTTGAAGATAATGTGGGGTTCACTACAGAAGGAAGCGGTACAGGTACCTTTACGAGTACAATGACTTCATTGGAAAATAATACAAATTATGCTGTTAGGGCGTATGCTACAAACAGTGCAGGCACGGCATATGGGGAGACAAAATATTTTTATACCCTGGAAGGACCAGCGGCCGTCACAACATTGGATATCACTAATATCGATGCACATATTGCCACAGGAAGTGGAGAGGTAACGGACTTTGGCGGTTCATTTTCATTGGATGGTGTTGGAATCGTTTGGGGTACCTCCCCAAATCCTGATCTCGCAAATAATGATGGTTTTTATCTACTTTATCCATTTTCTCCAGATAGTGAAAACCCATTTGAGGCTTTATTGTCAGGACTGAAACCGGATACCAAATACTATGTAAGGGCATTTGCCACCAATGATTATGGAAATGTTTATGGAGATGAGAAAACGTTTACTACACGAGCTTTTACAGTGCAAACCGGGAACTTTACGGATGCAAGAGATAATACAAAATACAGCACCATTACTATTAGTGGTCAGACCTGGATGGCGGAAAACCTGGCCTTTCTTCCGGAGGTGTGCCCATCTAATACAGATTGTGGCTACTGGGTATATGATTATCAGGGGGCCGATGTAAGCGAGGCCAAGGCGACAACCAATTTCACAACCTATGGAGTACTATACAATTGGGAAATAGCAAGTACATCTTGTCCTACCGGATGGCATCTGCCTACAAGAGATGAATGGTCAATTTTTGAAATGAATCTTGGTATGCCCTATATGGATGCGTATGGCGGTTCTATGCAAAGAGGTACCGATGAAGGAGGTAAGCTGAAAGAAGCTGGAACAGCAAATTGGGCCGCTCCTAATGAAGGAGCTACCAATATTAGCAAGTTCACCGCATTGCCAGGAGGGCTACGATCTGTAGATAAAACTTTCTCGGAAATCGGTGCTTCAGCTTATTTCTGGACATCATCTGAATATTCCGGTGCTGCCGATGCATATAGGAAATATATATCAAATAATAGTGCGATAATCTATAGTGGAGCTTATTGGAATATCCATGGCTTTTCAGTCCGTTGTTTGCAGGATTAAAATAAACGATCTGCAAAACCAACAAGACAGCAATGAGCCCACTGCTGTCTTGTTTCATTTTTGTTTACGGACAATAGCTTAAAAAATACGTATCATTTTTTCTGTGATATAATAATAGAAGCGTTCTTCTCCATTAGCTTTTCATATAAAACTGGTATCTCCAAACGAAACATCTGGTGTTTTAATTACACCGGATGCCTAAAACAGAATAGTATATAAACCGGGACATTAAGAATCCTGCCCACTCAGTCACATTGCTGATTTATTTGATATTTATGGAGCTTTAAGACATTTAATAATGTTCACTATTTCATTTGGTTGTAAAAGAAATTAAATTGTACGATTAATTATTTTACACACCACCCAAATTTTCTCAAACTATGAAAAAGTATTCACGACGAAAATTCATAAAACAAAATTCTATGACCGGTTTGGGGGCAGCAATCACAATGAGTATGGCACCAACTCTACTTGCTTCCAAATCGAATGCTATTGAAAATCCCGCCATTCTTGGTGGCAATCCTATAAGAACCAAACCCTGGCCTAAATGGCCAATTTGGGATCCTGAGACTGATGAAAAACAGGTTATTGAAGTTTTGAGAAGTGGTGTATGGTCCCGAAAGAAGGTGGTTACAGAATTTGAAAAACAATGGGCGGAAACTATTGGTGCAAAACGGGCACTGGCCGTTGTCAACGGAACAAATGCACTGATTGCCGCACTTGTTCAGTTGGATATTGGGGGAGGCGATGAAGTCATTGTTCCTCCATATACCTTTATCGCGACTGTGGCAGCAGTAATTGCTACCGGGGCAATGCCGGTTTTTGTCGATACCGATCGAGAGACCTTCCAGATTGACACGGAGAAAATTGAGGCAAAAATCACCTCCCGTACCAGGGCGATTCTACCGGTTCATATACTCGGACTTCCTGCCAATATGCCAAGGATCATGGAAATTGCCAATAAGCACAATCTCATTGTCGTTGAGGACGCATGTCAGGCATGGCTGGCAGAGATCAATCATAAGAAGATGGGAACATTTGGCCATGCGGGCTGCTTCAGTTTTCAAAATTCTAAAAATATGGCCATTGGTGAAGGTGGCGCTATTGTGAGCGATGACGATGATTTTATGGACAGATGTTATTCTTACCATAATTATGGAAATCCTTACGGAGCCATGATCGGGGAGGTAGGCGCCGGAACTGTCATTGCGGGAACCAAATTGAGGATCACAGAATACCAGGCGGCCATTGGATTGGCGCAATTGAAAAGGTTGGAGGCTCAGACTGTTACGAGGAATGAAAATGCAGGTTATTTAAAGTCGCAGATTAACGATATTCCCGGGATAATTCCTTACAAGCTTTACGACAACGTAACCAGGGCAGCATTCCACTTATTTCCTTTCCGTTATAATAAGGAAGAATTTCAGGAAATGCCAAGAGAAAAGTTTATCAAAGCGCTCGGTGCAGAGGGCGTTCCCTGCTCGCAAGGATATGCAACTCTGAACAATATGCCATATTTGAAAAATGCTTTTCAATCGAAAAATTTTCGAAAAATGTATCCTAAAGAAATGCTGGATATTAATACATACAATGAACAAAATCAATGCCCGGAAAATGATCAATTATGCCATGAAGAGGCAGTTTGGTTATCCCAGAGTATGCTGCTCACTAAGCAAACCGATATGGACGATATTGCCATGGCTATAGAAAAAATTCAAAAGAACGCAGATAAAATCAATAAAGCATGAGAAAATTAGTTTTTAGTTCAACGGTTTCTTTCTTCCTGATATTTACTTTCCAGTTTGTTGAGGCATCCGACGATTTTAATGAAAACACCGGTAGCTGGAAAGCCGGGGTTGCCCGGGTGGTAATAACTCCTGAACAACCGATGTGGATGGCTGGATATGCCGCTCGTACAAGTCCTTCGGAGGGAAAACTCCATGACTTATGGGCAAAAGCGCTGGCGCTGGAAGATGCAAACGGGGAGCAGGCAGTACTTGTAACAATGGATTTGTTGGGGTTGCCTAAAAATATCTCTGATAACATTCGTGGCCAGTTAATGGAAAAGTTAAATCTTTCCAAAGCTCAGATTATATTAAATAGTTCACACACACATTCTGGTCCTGTATTGCAGGATGCCTTGTTTGATATCTATCCGTTGGATTCTATTCAATTGATAAGTATAAAACACTATTCTGATAAGCTGGAAAATCAAATTGTTGTATTGATCGAAGAAGCCATGCAAGCGATGGAGCCTGTGAAGCTCTATGCACAAAACGGGGTAACGCGATTTCAGGTAAACAGAAGGAATAATAATGAAAACAATTTACTTGTACAGACAGCATTAAAAGGTCCAAACGATTACGCGGTACCGGTCATAAAGGTTGTAAATAAGGCTGGAGAATTAGTGGCAATTACCTTTGGATATGCCTGCCATGCCACTGTATTAGATTTTAATAAGTGGTCCGGTGATTATCCGGGTTTCGCCCAGTTGACATTGGAAGAATCTCATCCTGGTGTTACTGCCATGTTTTTCCAGGGGGCCGGTGCTGATCAGAATCCCATGCCTCGTCGTTCGGTGTCTTTAGCCAAACAATTTGGTCGAGAGCTTGCGGCTGCTGTAGATAGGGTATTGGAAGAAGATATGCTGGAGCTTCCGGCAAAACTAAAAACTGCATATTCGGAAATTGATCTACCTTTGGAGACACCAACATCTGAGGAGTTGAGGCAGATGGAAAGTGAGTTTTCCAGCTATCAAAAACGCTGGGCTTCGCGCATGCTAAATAAAGTAGAGAGCGGAGCATCATTAATTAATTCATATCCATACCCTGTTCAGTTATGGCAATTGGGCAATCAAATGATATTCAGCCTGGGTGGTGAGACACTGATAGAATATGCTATTGGCCTGAAGGAAATTTTCGGGAAAGACATATTTGTCATGGGGTATTCCAACGACGTCATGGCCTATATCCCTCCCGCTTATATAATAACGGAAGGGGGGTATGAAGGGGAGATTTCCCAAAGGGTATATGGGTTGCCCGGGAAATGGAAGTTAAATATTGAACCTATGATATTTAATGAAACCTTGACGCTTGCCAATCAACTCGAAATAGAAGTACCAGATAAAACAAAACATGAAATGATGATTAAAAATTATTTGTTATCACCGCAGGATTCGAAAAATAAGACATTAACTGCTAAGAGTTATTACTCCGGATTTAGTGAGGCACATGACACCTACAATGCAATTTCTGAGGCAAGCGATGGTAAGATCTATTATGTGTTGTCATCTGCTTCGATTGATAAAGGCGGGCAAATGTATGTGTATAACCCTGAAACTGACAAAACTGAGTTTCTGGCTGACCTAACGGAAATTTGCGGAGAGCGAGGAGATAAGGACATTGCACAGGGGAAAAGCCATGTCAGATTCCATGAGAAAGATGGCATTTTATATTTTGCCACACACGTCGGATATTATGAAATGATTAATGGCTCGGAACGATTGCCAGTCAATGCGCCTGACGGATATAAGCTTTATCCCGGTGGGCATTTTATGTCGTATAATATGTCATCCCGGGAATTTAAAGAATTGGCTTTGGCGCCAGATGGAGATGGGATTATTACCATGACAATGGATAAAGACCGGGGTCATCTTTACGGGATTACATGGCCAAAAGGTTACTTTATCGATTATGATTTGAAAAAAGATAAACTTATAAACCTGGGACAGATTTCTGCAAACGGTGAAGCGGGAACTCCTTTTGATGATTACCGTGTCCTTTGTCGTTCCATGTTTGTAGATGACAAAGACGGGCAGGTTTATTACTCTACTTCAGAAGGCGATATATTTTCTTACAGTCCGGATTCGAAATCGATTAAAAAACTGGAAAATGTGAATCTTCGTCTTGATTATTTTGGAAAGTACGATCCGAAGGATCCCGGGAATATGGGATATAATTGGCGGCAAATAACCTGGAAACCTGATGAAGGAGCTGCATATGGTGTTCACGGAAATTCGGGATATTTATTCCGGTTCGATCCGCGGGAAGAGAAAATTGAAATATTAGATCGCATTACCTCTGGGCCATCGAAGAGCAGCGGAATGTTCGATTATTTCAGCTATGGATATCTTGGATTTCAGCTCGGCCCTGACGAACAAACCCTTTACTACCTTACCGGAGGCCCGATTTATAATGATGGCCAACGGGAGAAAGGTAAAGAGTCCATCGCCATGGGTGCGGCGCGCGGGTTAGAAAATCTTCACCTGGTCACTTATAATATTCCGGGGGAAAAATATATTGACCATGGACCTATATTTTATGAAGATGGGGAAAGGCCAACTTACGTGAATTCAATAGCCGTTGGGCCTAATGGCAATGTTTATACACTTGCAAGGTTTGAACACGACGGAAAAATCATTGAAGATTTAGTAAAAATCCCCAATCCATTTTTAATGAAGTGAGTTAGGTGTTAATGAAAGATAACGTCTCGAACGATTACTATCCCTTTGGCTTGACTTTTAATGAATATCAGAATCAGGGGGAAGAAGAAAACAACTTCCTGTATAATGGGAAGGAATTGCAGACGGAACTTGGGCTTGATTGGTACGACTATGGGGCGAGGATGTATGATGCAGCGATTGGAAGGTGGCATGTACAAGATCCATATAGTGAAATGTTTATTGATATAACACCATATAATTATGCTTTGAATAACCCTAGTAATACAATTGATCCTGATGGAATGTTTTCAATGTCACTCAATGGGAATAGATTGAATAAAAAGGAAAAAGAAGAAGCATTGAGGGTGTTTGGAATAGATAAACATTTAAAAAAGAAAGAAAATAATGATGAATCAGGTGAGGAAGGTGAATCGAGTCAAAGCCAGAAAAACGAACCTGATATTGAGAAAATTAATATTGATGATGGTGCTTATGGTATAAAGCTAATAAACAATTTGAGAAATATTAATAATTATTATGAAAGTGATATGGAAGGATCTCGGACAGTTTATTTTGACGAAATAATCAATGTAGATCAATTACACATGAGAGGTGGAGCAATGGGTGGCAAGAAAAAATATAGTAGCTTTATTAACGTTGATGGATTGAGGATTGAGGTTGGATTTCTAATTCAGCCAAATTTATTTAAAGGTGTCAAATATGATATGCCTAAGTCTGGCCCGTCAAGATATCCATCTTTTATGCATAAAAATAAATACGGAAAATATGCTGGGGGTCAAGTAAAATATCGAATAGAATGGGGACAATTTTTCATACATATTTTAGTTAATTCATGGTCTGATAAAGCTGCAAATAAAAGAGATGAAATACAAAATTATCTAAAAGGTAATGATCCTATAAACAAACGAAGTGAATTGTAGAGCTTAATATGAATGTCAAATGAAAGTTTTGTTTTCTATAAAAATAATTTTAGCCATATTTTCATTATTGTACTCTTACAGTGATAATGTGAATGATAACTGTACACCTGAAGAAATAGCTTGTAAAATATTTAAAGAGCATATATTTAGAAAGTTATATATGGGTGATAAATCTAGTGATTTCATAATAGATGAAAATCATGGAATTATAAATAGTTTTCTTGATGATTTTGAAAAAGGCCTGGTAGGTATTTACCATGAAGGAAAATCGAGTAGTAGTTATTCGAAACCATACATGGATTCTGTTGCATTGTTTTTAGCTGCAAGTGAAGGAGCTATTTCACAATGGGAGATAGATGAATTAAAAGAACTCCATCAAGCCTATCAAAAGTGTTTTGCAAATAATGATTGTATTGCAATTTGTGATATGGAAGATTTTAAAAGATTGGATAGTTTTAATCAGGCTAAAGAAGTAAATCGGAATTATTATTTCATTAAACTGAACAAACATATCAGATCAAATTCCAGTATTTATGTTCAGATTGAAATTCATAATTATTATAATGAAGGATTTGATGTTTATGTTGTTTTAAATGGTTCAGATAATAGTTTCCTGAGGTACTTCATAAACCGTTTTTAAACTGCCTAACTCGCTCTCGTTTGAGAGCGCAGGATCTGTGATCCGGTAAATGAACGGAGGAATTTAAAATGAAGGAAAAGAAGTCAACGGCTTTCTGCGAGGGGTATGGCTCTTGTTGGTCTTGAGCTTTGAAAAGCATTCAAAATCCATGGAGTAGTCTGAACTATGATTTGTATGATTATGGGATTAACATGATTTTTTAAGAGAAACAATGAATAGCAAGGCGACATACATATTGGTTTTTGTATTGTTTATGGCTTTCTGTCAGGCACACGCCCAGCAGTCAGAAACCACCGGGCCTGCCCTACCTGGCGCAAGTCTGTGACTTGTGTTAAACAATGGAAAGCAGGGTTTTTAACCCAGACTATGAAACAAAGAGCAATGTATGAGCACAAATTATAAAATAGGGTTACCCATTTAGATCGCATTTGATTTAATCATTGCATAGCTCACAGGTTCATGTAGTACACATCTTTCAATAATTTTATCTAAGATTGAAATCCTATGATTTCTCCGGTTAAACCTAAAAAAA